>CADCQE010000249.1 GCA_902803505.1 uncultured Lachnospiraceae bacterium
CCCGCCTAAGGGGTACCAGCACTGGACCACGATGCCCTTTCCCTGGATAAACGGGACAACATCCTGCTCCTGATAATACGGATGGATTTCAGGCATTTTCCGTAAGAAGCTTGGCAAGGATCTGATTGTTTACGTTTCCGCCGGAGATCATACAGACCGTTTTACGGCCTTTTTGTCCCTTTCCCGAAAGCAATCCTGCCAATGCACACGCTCCGGAAGGCTCGACTACGAGCTTGGCACGTTCCATTAAAAGAAGCGTTGCCCTGGCGATCTCCTCATCGGAAACCGTGATCATCTCATCCACAAGACGGCTCACGGTCTCAAAAGCCAGTGGTCCGGGCGCGTCCCCGGCCAGGCCGTCCGCAATGGAATATCGCCGCTCGATCTTCGTGATCCTGCCTGCGGCGAGCGAAGCGCTCATACAGTTCATATGCTCCGGCTCCACACCGATCACACGGACGGAGGGCTTCAGACTCCTGATCGCAGTCGCGATCCCGGACATGAGTCCACCGCCCCCGATCTGTACATACATTGTGTCGATTTCCGGCAGATCCTCGATGATCTCAAGCCCTGCGGTACCCTGGCCCGCCATAATATACGGGTCCTCTACGGGATCGATATAGGCGATCCCATTTTCTTCGGCAAATGCTTTCGCTGCCGGGTATACATCCGCCCCGGTCTTCCCGTATTGCGTGATATGACCCCCATACGCCCTGCAGGCAGCGACCTTGGAAGGAACCGCCGTCTCAGGCATATATACATAAGCATCGATCCCAAGTGCCGCGGCAGCATAACAGACAGCCTGTGCGTGATTCCCTGAGGAATAGCAGCAGACGCCTTTGTTCCGCTCCTCCTCCGAAAGAGAGAGGATCCTGTTGAAAGCACCCCGTGTCTTAAAAGAACCCGTTTTCTGCAGGTTTTCACATTTGAAATACAGCTCTGTTCCTGCGATCCGGCTGATCCCTTCCACACTGATCAGCGGCGTGCGGTGTACATAGCTTCCGATCCGTTCCTTAGCCTCTTTGATATCATTGATATTGATCATGGTCATTTCCATCCGTTTAGATACTATACACTATGCCTAAAATAATACGGACCTGGTCAGCATTTACCGGATATTTTACCCGAGATACTTACCCAAAATCTCATATTCCTGATTGAGCTTTCCGCAGATAACGTTCAGGTATCGCTTCAAAAAGGCAAGGCTTTCCTCATCCGCCCGGGACAGGAGCTCTTCCTCGAGACTTTTGAGTTCCTCATGATAGCGTTCATGAGCTTCATGGATCTGCTGCCCCCGGTCAGTCAGATGGAGCCGCAGCCGGGACGCATTGTCCGGATCCTGTTCCTTGCAGACGAGACCCTTCTTCTCGAGCCTGCCGAGGGTCTGAGAGACCGCGCCCTTGGTGATCCCAAGCTCCTTGGCCGCACCTCCGACATTGATCCCGTCATGATACCCTACGGTCCGGATCAGCTGCATTTCCGAATTCATCACCCGGATATCTCCGGATTTCACCGAAGACCAGCGCCGTATCTGCTCCACCTGGTCGATCATGCTCAGGAAAGATCCGTCGTCCGAGGCCATGATGCGGTCCTCGTTGCCACAGCCTGATCCGATCCCCATCGCTTCATCACATGCGGTTGTTTTATATGCAAAACTCGACATGAACATAGTGTATAGTATCTATACACATATGTCAAGAAGTTTTTGCATTGGTCTGAACCCTATAAATATAAGCGAATGCGCGACCATATGCTCTTGCGCTTATTCAAGCGCATATTAGCCAAATCTTAGAAATTGCTAAGAATGGCGTGCATGACGTTTATACTCCCTTGTTTTGATACCTACTTCAGTATTTTCAGATAAGTATCCAGTCTGGCATTGATATATCCGGCAAACAGTCCCTCCATAGCGGAGAGGTCGCGCCTGACGTGGTAGGCGTCGAAGGCGTTGTAATAAGCAACCCTATCGCTGAATTTGATGTCGATAGGGGGATAGCCGGCCTTCATCAGCTCAAGGTTCACAAGCAGTCTGCCGGTTCTGCCGTTGCCATCGATAAAGGGATGGATTCCTTCAAACTCGATATGGAAACGCGCGAGTTTCGTCACGATATGTTCCTCACTTGCGGCGTAGTTGTGCAGGAGCTGTTCCATTTTCGGTTCGATAAGGTACGGCTGCACAGGTTCGTGGTGAGCACCCATAATACGAACGGGGACCCTTCTGTAAACACCGCGATCGTCCTTTTTGTCGGCAAGGACAAGATAGTGGATCTGTTTTATAACTCTTTCAGTGAGAGGCGCTTTTTCCTTTACAAGCTCTCTGACATAATCAAATGCTTCCTTGTGACCGACAGCTTCCATGTGATCTTTCAGAGGCTTTCTGTCGATCGTAAGTCCCCGGAGAACAAGATCGGTTTCCCGGAGTGTCAGTGTATTGCCCTCTATCGCATTGGAGTTATAGGTATATTCGACCGTGAACTCCTCGTTAAGCCGTTCCAGTTCGCCTTCAGTCAGCGGTCTTCTTCCATCCAACTCTGCTTTCTTGCGGTCAATCTGAGAGAGGATGCTTTCTTTTGATCTGAACCTTCCGTCGGCAGGCTTTTCGGCGTCAATCGGGATCTTCCATCCTCGTCCTTCCTGATACGCACCCGGGATCTTGCCCTCGGAGCATAGTACTCTTATTCTTCTATCGGAAATACCCCATTTTGCAGCAGCTTCTTTTACTGTCATATACATAAGCCTTCACCTCCAACCTGATGCTTTATTATAGCATTTAACGGAACAATATTGAAGC
>CADCQE010000250.1 GCA_902803505.1 uncultured Lachnospiraceae bacterium
CCCCGTCTATTGAAGCGGGACTTGGCTCCCTCATGGAGAACGGAATAAATGGGGTTCAAATCGACCAGAAGGCTTTCCTCAACGCCTTTACCCTGAATATCAGTCCGGACAGTCTCTCGGAGATCCTGATGTCCCTGACGAACCTCTCGAGTGTCAATCTGGAGAGCAATCTCCGCAAGCTGGGATATGCAGACAGTGCTCATCCCTACAGCATCCGGATCTACACGTCGACTTATGAGAACAAGGAGGCAGCGATCGCTGTTCTGGATTCCTACAATGCGGCAATGGAGGCAGCGGGAAGAAGCGGCGATACCATTACCTATACGGACACACTGGGATCGATCGTGCACCTGATTATGATGGTCGTCGACATTATAACGGCTGTTCTTGTGGCTGCAGTGACGATCTCATTAGTAGTGGCATCGATCATGATTGGTGTCATCACATACATTTCCGTTCTGGAGCGAAGGAAGGAGATCGGAATCCTGCGTGCTATGGGTTCCAGCCGCCGCAACATCTCCCAGATCTTCCGCGCGGAGACGGTACTGACCGGACTGCTCTCGGGTGTCATGGGGATTGCCTTGAGCTATCTGCTGATCCTGCCGCTCAATGCGTTCATTCATGCCAGCACGCAGATCTACGACATCAATGCATTTCTTCCGGTGTCCTATGCATTGATCCTGATCGCCGTGGGGGCTGCACTGACAACACTGGGCGGTCTGCTGCCTGCTCACGGCGCATCCAAATGTGATCCTGTGGAGGCTCTCAGATCCGAGTAAGTATTTGCACAAAAAGAAAAGACGTACTTGAATGCGACAGTGCATACAGGAAGGAGCAAAAACTAGAAGTGGCAGTTTCAGAGAACAAGATGGGCGTCATGCCCGTAAAAAAACTCGTCGTCAATATGTCCCTGCCGATGATGATTTCCATGCTGGTGCAGGCTCTCTATAATATCGTCGACAGCATCTTCGTATCAAGGGTGTCGGAGGGCGCGCTGACGGCAGTGACCCTGGCTTTCCCTATGCAGAACCTCATGATTGCAATTGCCAGCGGCACCGGAGTGGGAATTAACGCCCTGCTCAGCCGCTCTCTTGGGGAGCAGAAATTCGAGCGCGCGGACAAAGCGGCCAACACGGGAATCTTTCTGATCTTCCTGAGCTATGTGGCCTTTGCCCTGATCGGGTTCTTCTTCTCAAAGCCTTTTATTGCAATGCAGACCCAGGTGGAAGAGATCCGGCAATACGGTGAGACCTATCTGGGGATTGTGACAGTCTTATCCATTGGTATCTTTTTCCAGATGACCTTTGAGAGGCTGCTGCAGTCCACGGGACGAACCATTTACAGCATGGCCTCCCAGATGAGCGGAGCGATTATAAATATCATATTTGACCCCATCCTGATCTTTGGCAAATTCGGTTTTCCGAAGCTCGGCGTGGCCGGTGCCGCTTATGCCACAGTGCTCGGACAAGTGATCGCCGCCTGCGTGGGACTCATCTGCAATATAAAGAAGAATGAAGAAATTCATCTGTCTGTCAGAAGTATTCTTCATCCGGACAAATGGATCGTGCGCCGGATCTACGAAGTGGCGATTCCTTCGATCCTCATGATGTCCATCGGATCTCTTATGACATTCTTTATGAACCTGATCCTGAAGCCCTTCGAGGCAACGGCCCAGGCCGTGTTCGGTGCCTATTTCAAGCTTCAGAGCTTCTTTTTCATGCCTGTCTTCGGCTTGAACAGCGGACTGATCCCTATCCTCGCGTACAATTACGGTGCAAGAAAAAAGCAGCGTATCAATGAGACACTGTCATTTTCTGTGAAGCTGGCTCTCGGGATCATGCTTGTGGGAACCTTTATCTTTGAATTCTTCCCCAATTGGGTGCTCAGTTTCTTTGATGCATCGGATGAGCTGCTGAGGATCGGTATTCCGGCTCTCAGGATCATTGGCCTGACGTTTCCCATCGCCGCCGTCTGCATCGTACTCGGATCGGTCTTTCAGGCATTTTCCAGAAGTGTCAATTCCCTTGTTGTGTCCATCGGACGCCAGCTCGTTGTCCTGGTACCGGCGGCATGGCTGCTGTCCAGGACCGGCAGGGTGGAATATGTGTGGTGGGCCTTCCCGATCGCGGAGATTGTCTCTCTGATCATTTCCGTGTTCTTGTTCCGGAGGCTCTATAAGGAACTGATCGCGCCTATGTGAGGGATCCGAACGATTCGGAAGAAAAAAATGAATCACGTAAAGTGATTCATTTTTTTTGCTTCTGAATGTTTCTAATTCAAAAAGGAATCCTGCACGCCCCGAAGCAGCAGCCAGGTCTTGCGGTAGGTGCTCTGCCGGCCGGAAGTCAACAGGCGATCCAGATCCTCATGGACTGCCGGCTGCTTCAGGAGGCCGGGAAGCCATGGAGCGTAGCGCGTGCCTGCCCCGTCGCAGACCTCTTTGATAAAATGATCCAATGTGATGCCGCTGCTGTAGCTCCTGCCGACGCTGTCTGTGGCAGCATCCATGCAGTCTGCGCAGGCTACGATCAGAATCGCCGTGCGCAGGGGGCTGTTCATCACCACGAAGCTCTGCGGATACCCGCCTTCGCCGTTATACCACACATGATGGCCCCGCGCCACGTCCGCATAGGGGCGGGTGGATTGGTGCTTCTCCAGCAGCATGGCACCCAGCTCGGGGTGCTGCCGGATGATATCGAACTCCGCATTGAGCAGAGCGCGCCCGTACATAAAGATCGTATCGATAATGATCAGCTTTCCGAAATCGTGGCACAGGGCTGCGTGATAGATGAAATGCTCAATCCTGTCAGAGGAGCGGACGACTTCCTCCTTATCATGGCAGTCACACATGCCGATGAAGAGCTCCGGCATCGTGCGGAGCAGATGGGAGGTCAGGCAGCGGCTGATCTGTGCGACCATAATGGAGTGAATGTAGGTTGGCGGATGGAAGGCTGCGAAGGAGCGGAGGATCATTTCCTCGAAGCTGATGCTTCCGGGCAGCTCCACAAAGTGGAAGATCAGCGGAGCATAGTAATCCATCAGTTCAAAAAAGACTCCGGTCTTGGGCATGCGCAGCACATAGGAGAGAATCTCACGGTACATGGTGTCCGCCGCCTGATACTGGCTCTCCGTCATGGTGAGGGGATCCAGGGCGGCTATGTAGTCACAGGGAAGTTCGATATTGGTGCGGATGGAGTCGACGTCAAACAAGGAGGGATCCCGCGTCTCATAGATGGCATAGAGCTCTTCGAGATATTTCGCCTTGTCAATGCGCCCGGAATGCATGTAATTCCTGAGTGTGTGGGCGTGGATATAGAGATAGTTGTCGATTTTCTCGAACCTGTTCCTGTCGCCCTTCCAGATCTCTTCCAGCTTATCTGCTCCTTCGGCAATCTTTTTGAGCTCTTCGTCCTTGTAGCCGATGCCGTTGTCATATTCATCGAAGCCTGAGATATAATCATAACAGCGATACAGATGGTAGGACCAGTCATAGGCGGGTGTGGCCTCGACATAGAAGGGCTCTTCCGCGAGACTGATGGAACGGGACAGGAGTAAGAAGCGCAGATTCCGCTCCTCGTCGCTGAGCGGGAGCAGGGACGCAAAGAGCCCGTTGCCATAGCGGGAATTAATCAGGACCAGCTCCCGGCTCTCCTCGGAGAGTGTGAGAAAACGGTCCTTCTCAAGATAATGCAGCTGCTTATCCAGGGCTTTGAGGCCGCGCTCGCGCAAAGAAGCGGCCAGCTGCGGACGGGAGATGATTCTCCGCGTCTCAGCGACCAGGGCGATACAAGCTATGATCTCCTGGTCAAGCTGACGGACGGTATAGTTGTCGTCCTGCTTGGCATCGGCATCGCGGATCATGCGCTGGGACAGCAGGGACATGACCGGCAGGTCAATATTCTCATGTCTCCAGGCGTCCATCAGGTGGTCGCTGAATTCCTGCACCTCCCGGACGGTCTGGCCGGGGAGGGGCTCCCTGGAGGAGAGAATGGGCTGGATCACTTCGTCCATGACCTCCCGGTTCTTCTTGGCCAGCTCGCCGATCTTGCGGAAATTGTCGGCCAGGGCAGAGCGGTAAGCGTCTGTCCCGGTGACATTGTCGAGCTGCAGCGTGGAGAGCCGGCGGATGCGGATCATGTGGCGGCGATAGGTCTCAAAATATTTATTGGACTGATGGGATTCGTCCAGGCG
>CADCQE010000251.1 GCA_902803505.1 uncultured Lachnospiraceae bacterium
GAAATTTCTGGAAATTGAACGTAGTCTGGGAAACGATGCAGACAGGCCGATTCTTGTCAAAATCCAGTATTTCCGCGTCTTTTTCGCTCTCAATTACCTCGCAGGGTCCCTCAGCCCAACCGCGAATCCCGATCACCTCCGGGTGTTTCGGATCGCCGATAATGATGACCGGAAGGCCTTCCCTACTTTTTTCCGACACAATTTGGTGGATTTTTCTGACAAATGGGCAAGTTGCGTCTACAACTCTGTAGCCGCCTTCCTCAAGTATTCTGGCCATCTGCCTCGGCACACCGTGGCTTCTCAGGATCACTGTCGCGCCAGGGTCCGGCTGACTCTGCTCCTCCTCGCAGATCAGGCTGTCATCCAGAATTCTTACCCCTTTTCGCGCGAGATCGGAAGTCACGATCTCATTGTGGATGATCGGCCCCATCGTGTAGACCTTCGCATTTTTCTCTGCTTCTTCATAGACCAGGCTCACGGCCCGCTTCACCCCGAAGCAGAATCCGGCGCTCTTTGCGACTGTTACTGTCATAGCTTCATACTCCTTCGCAGGTATCCATGACCCACTTATGCCAATCCATAAGCCTTCGCCAGCTGTCTGGCACATGCCGCCGCCGTACACCAGGCAATCTGCAGGTTATAGCCGCCAGTGTAGGCATCCACATCCAGGACTTCCCCGATGGTATACAATCCCTTCACTCTCTTTGCTTCCATCGTGCGCGGATCAATCTCCCGGACCGCGATTCCGCCCTTCGTGATCACCGCCTCATTATATCCTCTTAAAGAGCTGAGGGTGAGCGGCAAAGCTTTTGTCAAGGTAAGCAGCGTCTCTCTCTGCAGCTTGGAAATGTCACAGCACCGGAGCTCATCCGCTATCCCCGCAAGGCCGGGCATCAGTGCGCAAAGCTTTGCCGGATAGAATTCCGGGAGGACATTTTTGACGGCTTTCTTGGGATTCTCAGAGAAGACCCGCACAAAGCGGGCATCGAGCTGCTCCCTCAAGACAGCCGGTTTCAAGTCGATCTCAGCGGGCAGGCTGCCCTTCTCGAGCTCCCGGCCAAGAACAGCACTGGCACTCAGTACCAACGGGCCGCTGATGCCGAAATGCGTAAAGAGAAGCTCTCCGAATTCGCTGAACAAAAGCTTTTTGCCGCGATGAACCCTGAGCTCCACATTTTTCAGCGAGAGACCCTGCAGGGCTTTCACATACTCCTCTTTGCAATTGATCGGCACAAGGGAAGGCGACAGCTTCGTCACTTCCAGCCCCACCTCTCTTGCAAAACGATACCCGTCCCCTGTTGCCCCCGTCGATGGATAAGAGAGTCCGCCCGTTGCCAGAACGACATGCTTTGCATAAAGCCGCTCCCGCATACCGCCGCGCTCGTATTCCACACCGGCGGCTTCAAAAGAATCCTTATGATCCGCAGCAGTCAGGAGCTTGAGGACCCTGGTGTGAAGGCTTATCTTCACATTGCCGGCATGAAGCCGTTTCTCAAGGACAGCGATCACATCGGAGGAGTGATCCGATGCGGGAAAGGCTCTCCTTCCCCGCTCGACTTTCGTCCTCAGTCCCCAGCGCTCGAAGAGGTCGATCACATCCTGGCTGCACAGAGCCTCTGATGCACTGTATAAGAATTTCGGATTCGTGACAACATTGGAGCGGAACTCCTCAGGGGAACAGGCATTCGTAAAATTGCAACGGCCCTTTCCCGTGATGAAGAGCTTCTTCCCCAGCTTCTCATTCTGCTCCAGGAGCGCCACGTCAAGGCCTGTCTCAGAGGCAAGAGCAGCACAGAACATACCGGCCGCTCCGCCGCCGACGACAATCACATCCGGATGTTCCTTTTTCTTATTGCCCATCATAATATTCATCATTAATGCAAAGGGAACGGTTCTTTCTATAGTCGTTGTGGAAATGATCTTCTATGCAGGAGATCATTTATTTCACGGCTATACGAAGGTTAACTGGTATGCTTTCTCTGAGCAGCAAGCTTCAGGATACAGTTTGTCACTTCTTCTATGGTAAGATCAGAAGAATCGACCACCACCGCGTCCTCCGCCTGCATCAGAGGAGAATTCTCCCGATGCATGTCCCTGTAATCTCTTTCTTCTATGTCCTTCTCAATCTCTGCAAGATCCGGGAGGACAGCATTCTCGTCTTCAGATTCCTTCGCCTTCTCCGCAAGCTCCTGAAATCTCCTCAGGGCTCTCGTATGCGCACTCGCCGTCAGGTAGATCTTCAGTTCCGCTTTCGGCAGCACTACCGTGCCGATATCCCTGCCGTCCATCACTACAGAAGTCGTCTCAGCCAGCTTCTGCTGAAGCTCCACCAGCTTCTCTCTCACGCGCCTGCAGGCAGAGCTCTTGCTCGCCATGTTGCCCACTTCCTCGGTGCGCAGCTGGCCGGTGACGTCCTCGCCGTTCAGGTATACATGCTGCATCCCATCCTGATAGCGAATGGAGATCTCCGCATCTTCACAAGTCCGCTCAATGGCCGCCGGATCCTCGGCGTCAACTCCATTCTTGATCATATACAGAGCCATAGCCCGGTACATTGCCCCGGTGTCCACATAGATGCTTCCAAGCTCTGCAGCTACACGTCTGGCGATTGTGCTCTTTCCCGCCCCGGCAGGCCCGTCAATCGCAATATTCATACCCTGGTTACCTCCTCCAATCGTGAGTCATAAGGGACGGTTCTCAGTGACCCACTTCTATTTCAACATATGCCAGTTATATTAGATAACTGTTGCTTACTATTCACAGGCCTTATCTGCAAACAGAACCTGTGTCATTCATGCAAGCATGATGAGCCGGAACCTGATTGCAGATTGGCCGTGAATAGTAACAACTGTTGACATAAAAGTGGGTCACTGAGAACCGTCCCTCTGACTTGCCGGGAACTGTCCCTCTGACCCACTTTCATATCGTTAACAACTATATGAGCTGCCAAATAGACTGGTGAAACAACAAAATTATACCGGATACGCCTTATTCTCAAGGTCTGCTTTCTTCACGTCAACTCCAGTCTGCTGGGCGTCGCGGTATTTGAAATACTCCACTGCGACCTCCGGGAACAGCGCATAGGTGAGGACGTCCTCATCCTGCTGCTTGTAAGGAGCAACTGCTTCTTCGAACTTCGGGAGACCGGGCTCCAGGAGATCCGCCGGGCGGCAGGTGATGGGCTCCTCGTCTCCGATGACCTTCTTCTGGATCTCCGGATTGACCGGGAGCGTAGTCTTGCCATAGCGGCCGAGGAAGAGATCCTTGGTCTCCTGCGGAACCACCTTGTATCTCTCACCTGTGAGGATATTCATCACGGCCTGTGTTCCGACAATCTGAGAAGACGGTGTAACAAGCGGCGGCTCGCCCATGTCCTCGCGGACACGCGGCACTTCTTCCAGCACATCATAGAACTTGTCTTCCGCATTCATATTGGCCAGCTGGCTCGTCAGGTTCGAAAGCATGCCGCCGGGAACCTGATACTGCAGCGTCTTAATATTGACGCCGAGGTTCTTCGGGTTCATGAGGCCGTTCTCAAGATATTTCTCGCGCAGCGGACGGAAATAGTCCGCGATCTCAGCCAGCGCATCCAGGTCGAGGCCGGTGTCATAGGGAGTGCCCTTGAAGGCCGCAACCATAACCTCGGTGGCAGGCTGTGATGTGCCGAGAGCGAAGGGGCTCATCGCGCAGTCGAGTATGTCTGCGCCGGCCTCTGCAGCCTTCATGTAAGCCATAGAAGCCTCGCCGGAGGTGTAATGAGTGTGCAGCTCGATCGGAAGCTTGGTCCCTTCCTTAAGAGCCGTGACAAGCTCTGCCGTAGTATACGGAAGCAGCAGCCCCGCCATATCCTTGATGCAGATGGAATCAGCGCCCATCGCCTCAACATTCTTAGCTGCAGTTACCCAGTATTCCAGGTCATAGGCTTTTCCAAGCGTATAGGAAAATGCAATCTGTGCCTCACCGCCCTCTTTCTTCGTGGCGTTGACGGCTGTCTCCAGATTGCGGAGGTCGTTGAGGCAGTCGAAGCTTCGGAGGACGTCGATGCCGTTTGCGATGGACTTCTGTACGAAGTATTCCACCACGTCGTCCGGATAAGGCTTGTAGCCGAGGATGTTCTGCCCGCGGAAGAGCATCTGCAGCTTAGTCTTCTTGAAGCCCTCGCGGAACTTTCTGAGGCGGACCCAGGGATCCTCCTTAAGGAAGCGGAGCGCTGCATCGAAGGTCGCTCCTCCCCAGCACTCTACCGCGCGGAAACCGATCTCATCCATCTTGCTGATGATGGGGACCATCTCGTCTGTAGTCATTCTGGTCGCGATGAGGCTCTGGTGGGCATCACGGAGGACCGTCTCTGTAATCTGCACAGGCTTTTTCACAATATCAGCCATTGGTTCTCTCCTTTTTTCAAATATTCATTACGTTCAGATTCCGTAGATGGCCATAAATGTACCTGCGGCCACGGCGGTTCCGATAACACCGGCGACATTCGGTCCCATGGCGTGCATCAGCAGGAAGTTCGTGGGATCTGCTTCGGATCCTACCTTCTGTGAGACACGGGCTGCCATTGGGACGGCGGAGACGCCGGCCGAACCAATCAGCGGATTGATCCTCCCGTGAGTGACTTTTTTCAAGAGCTGTCCGAGCCACATACCGCCGGACGTTCCAAAGACGAAGGCGACAAGACCGAGGAGAACGATCTTCAATGTGTTGACATTGAGGAACGCAGCTGCGCTGGTCGTAGCACCTACAGATGTGCCGAGGAAAATGACAACAATGTACATAAGAGCATTGCTTGCAGTCTCGGTGAGCTGGTGCACGACACCGGACTCACGGAAGAGATTGCCAAGCATCAGCATGCCGACGAGCGGAGCCGTGGTCGGGAGAATCATGCAGACCACGATCGTGATGATGATCGGGAAAAGAATCTTCTCCAACTTGGACACGGGGCGCAGCTGAGCCATCTTGATCTTGCGGTCCTTCTCGGAGGAGAAGAGCTTCATGACCGGCGGCTGAATGATCGGCACAAGCGACATGTAGGAATAGGCTGCCACGGCGATGGGGCCGAGGAGCTCTGTCTGCTGGAGCTTGGTCGCAAGGAAGATGGATGTAGGTCCATCAGCCCCGCCAATGATGGAGATCGCGGCGGCGGCCTTCCCGTTGAAGCCCAGGAAGATCGCAAGGAAGTAAGCGACATAGATACCGAGCTGTGCCGCGGCGCCCATCAGGAAAGAGATGGGGTTGGCAATCAGCGGGCCGAAGTCTGTCATCGCGCCCACGCCCATGAAGATCAGGGACGGGAGCAGGCTCCATTCATCCAGCGTGTAGAAATAGTACAGCATACCGCCGACACCGGTGGAAGAATCCACGGGCTTCATCATGATATCCGGATAGATATTGACGAGCAGCATGCCAAACGCGATCGGGACGAGCAGAAGCGGCTCATACCCTTTGGAAATCGCAAGGTACAGGAAGACAAGCGCCACGGCGATCATGACATAGTTGCCCCATGTCAGATTCATAAAGGCGGTCTGCTGGACCAGATTTGACAAGGTATTGAGTATGTTCATGGATATTCTTTCCTCCGATTTCAGATTAGTTCAGAGTAGCAAGAAGATCGCCTGTCTCAACTCCGGCACCCACCGTAACATTGATGCTTGCAACAGTGCCGTCTTCCGGAGCGACAACCGGAATCTCCATCTTCATGGATTCAAGAATGATGATATGGTCTCCCGCCTTCACTGCATCGCCGACAGAAGCCGGGATCTGGAAGACCTTGCCGGGAACAGAA
>CADCQE010000252.1 GCA_902803505.1 uncultured Lachnospiraceae bacterium
AGAACATTCATCCGGTTCGTGCCCGCGCCAATGATCCCGCGAAGCCCGCCGGTTCCGAAAGCCAGATCGCGGTAGAAGGCATCCTCTCTCCCGCTCTCATCCATGTTCTCCAGCTCCGCCAAGAGCTCATCCTTTCCGACTATATCCTCCCTGGCCCGAATCATGGCCAGCCAGTTTTCATGCTTTATATGACAATTCATCTCTTCCTCCCTTGTTCATCAGCAGCTGATATCCAGGATCGTCGCCATTCCATGAAGCTTCAGCACCGCAGAATTCGCCGGGACAAAAACGCAGTCTCCCTTGAAGAAGTTCATGACGCAGTTCTCGGCCGTAATACTGCCGCAGCCATCGACAACCAGCAGTGTATGGAAGCTGTTCTCTCCGGTGTGATACTCCAGCAGTTCTCTTTTGTCTTCCGTGTTCAGGAGCATACGCTCCACCTGAAAGTATTTGCAGCGTGTAAGCAGCTCCGTTGCGCAGCCGCTCCTGTACTTCAGGACGCGCATGGGCTGACGGGGAGAGCTGCTGCCTTTCAGGTTTGCCACCTGCAGGGCTTTGTCAATATGCAGTTGGCGTCTGCGGCCGTCTTTTCCGACTCTGTCATAGTCATACAGGCGGTAGGTAAGGTTGGAGCTTTGCTGGATTTCCGCAATCAGGCACCCTGCCCCAAGGGCATGGACGATGCCGGATTCGATGTAAAACACATCGTTTCTCCTGGCTGGGACATGGTTCAGCAGTTTCTCTATCGAACCTTTTTCGGCACTCCTGAGGACTTCCTCTGCCGTCACATCTCTGTTAAACCCATACACCAGCTCTGCTCCCAAGCGGGCATCGAGGACATACCACATCTCTGTTTTTCCCCATTGTCCCTCATATGCTGCTGCATACGCATCCTCCGGATGGACCTGTACACTCAGGTCCTGCTTGGCGTCGATCAGCTTGATCAGGATGGGCAGTTCAGGCTTCCCTCCGGTAATCCTGAGGACATGGGAGCCAAGCATCTCCGGCTCCCGTGCCAGCAGATCCCTCAGGCTCTCACCGGAAGCGAGAAAGGACGGACCATCCGGATGCGTGCTGCACATCCAGGCCTCCGCCAGCGGAGATACCGGAAGATCCAGATGAAAGTCATCATTCAGCCGGCTCCCGCCCCAGAGATAGTCCTTGGCTGTCGGAGTCAGCATCATCGGCAGGCGCTTCATACCGGCATCTCAAATTTGCGTTTATCCGATACGCTGATTTCGGAGCCCAGCTGCACCTCGATGAGCTGCAGTCCCTTCTCTCCGGCGATGACGGTGTGTCTGCACCCGGCCTGCATGGTAATCACATCCCCGACCTTTACAGGCTGCTCCATGCCGTCGACGACGGTATGCCCGGATCCGGAGATCACGCTCCAGATCTCATCACGCTTTTCATGGCTGTGATAATTCATCCGGTGTCCGGGGTTCAGTGTGACCTTAACGGTCATGCTGTCTTCTTCCACATCGAGAACCCGATAGCTCCCCCAGCTTTTTTCGGCAAACATGACCTGCTGATCGATGGCATCAACAAAGGGCTTGATATAACTGCTCTGCTCCTTGTCCGAGACGAGGATGCCCTCCGGCGAGGCGGAGATCACCACATCCTTCAGCCCCATGCCCAGGATCGGCACGCCCAGTTCATTGATCACATGGACATTCGTGCATCTCTCATTCAGTCTGGCGTCACCGATGATGTCTTCCTCCATGGCTTCCGTCAGCGTATTCCAGGTGCCGAGGTCCTTCCACTCCCCCGCAAAGCGCAGAACGGCGATGTCCTTCTCATGCTCAACGACGGCATAGTCAAAGCTGATCTTTCTGAGCGTATCGTACTTTGAGAAAAGATCGTCATAATCCGTAAAGTCGATCAGCTCATGTGCACGGTCCAGGACATAACGGAGTTTATAGGCAAAGACACCGCCGTTCCACAGGCCTCCAGCATCGATATATTTCTGAGCCGTCGCAGCATCGGGTTTCTCCCTGAAGGTGTCGACCTTTGCCACCTGATCCTTACTCACTGGGAGGATATAGCCGTATTTCTCAGAGGGATAGGTCGGGTCAATGCCCATCAGCACAAGATTCGCCGTACCGGCCTGGGCCAGTTCCCACAGATTTTTCAGCGCCTCAAAGTAATCATCGTTTACATAAGGATCCACCGGGCAGACCACGACCGCCTCATCCGGGCTGATGCCGCGGATATCGTGGAGGTAGGCTGTGGCAAGGGCAATCGCCGGGAAGGTATCGCGCCGACAGGGCTCCACACTGATTCCCACCTCTTCCCCAAGCTGATTGTGGATGGCCGAGACCTGAGACTTGGAGGTGGCGATCGTCACACCTGCATCGTGATCAATCTTCCTGATCTGACGATACACGCGCTGCACCATGGATTCATACTCACCGGGAGCATCCGGCTTTTGAAAGATCTTGATAAACTGCTTGGACCGAATGTCATTCGACAGCGGCCAAAGCCGCTTCCCCGATCCGCCGGATAAAAGAACGATATTCATGCTTTATCTCTCCGCCCGCATCGGGTTGGTCAGGAAGTCGTGATAGGCCAGGCGGATGCCGTCCTCCAGCTCGGTTTTATAGGTCCAGCCCAGCGCCGTCGCCTTGGATACATCCAGCAGCTTACGCGGCGTGCCGTTGGGCTTGGTGGTATCCCACTCGATTCTCCCCTCATAACCGACAACTTTGGCAACCAGCTCTGTCAGTTCCTTAATGGTCAGTTCCTTCCCGGTGCCCGCGTTGACGGTCTCATTGCCGCTGTAGTTGTTCAGCAGGAACACGCAGAGGTTTGCCAGGTCGTCCACATACAGAAATTCGCGCAGCGGGCTGCCGTCACCCCAGCAGGTGACCGACTTTGCCCCGCTTTCCTTTGCCTCATGAAATCTGCGGATCAGGGCAGGCAGCACATGCGAGTGCGTCGGATGATAGTTGTCATTGGGTCCATACAGGTTTGTTGGCATCACGGAGATGAAGTCCGTACCGTACTGACGATTCAGGAATTCGCAATACTTGAGCCCAGAGATTTTCGCCAGCGCATAGGCTTCGTTGGTCTTCTCAAGCTCACCTGTCAGCAGGCAGCTCTCTGTCATCGGCTGGGGCGCCATGCGGGGATATATGCAGGAGGAGCCCAGGAACAGGAGCTTTTTGCATCCATTCTGCCATGCACTGTGGATCACATTCATCTCCAGCATCATATTGTCATACATGAAGTCCGCCAGTGCATTCTGATTGGCAACAATACCGCCGACCTTCGCCGCTGCAAGCACCACAACCTCAGGCTTTTCTTCGGCAAAGAA
>CADCQE010000253.1 GCA_902803505.1 uncultured Lachnospiraceae bacterium
AGGACCACATCGCCTAAAGGTTCACTTGAAAGATCATCAATCGATGCCATTGAATTTGCGGCTATAAATCTGTTGATCCTGCCGTAGTCGTATCCTGATACCTGATCCGTCTTTTTCTGTGTATCTGTACCCTCGATCACGGCTGCCAGCTTTCTCGGAGTCGGATTATCAAAAATATCCTTGTATACGATGCGATAGCCCTTCCCCATTGCATAGGTAAGCAAACTGGCGGCAGCTATAGAACTTCCCCCTGTCTCAAAGAAATTATCCTCAGCTCCAACCCTGCTGATGCCCAGTATCTTTGCAAACACCTCGCAGAGTTCTTTTTCAAGCGGGTTGGCAGGCTCTAAATATTCCTTCCCTTCCTGCCGGATCTCAGGGACAGGGAGCATTCTTTTATTTACCTTCTGGTTTTGATTTAAAGGAATCGAATCAATCTGTACGAAGGCCGAAGGAACCATGTACTCCGGTTTTTTACTCTTAATGAATTCCGTGAGCTTGTCCTTATCTATCTCCTGATCAGCCACATAATAGGCCGCTATGTATTTTCCGCCGGAAGAGCTGTCAAAGGCCTGCACGGTGGCATCCTTGATTCCCTCGTACAGCCGGATCACACTTTCCACCTCACTGAGTTCTATCCTGAAGCCACGTATCTTCACCTGACCGTCATTTCGCCCGATGAAGTCGATCGCACCATCCGGGAGTCTTCGCACGATGTCTCCGGTGCGGTAAGCGCGGTCATAGCCCGGCACATCACAGAAGGGATTGGGCAGAAACGCTTTTTCTGTCAGTTCAGGTTTATTGAGATACCCTTTTCCGACCCCGTATCCCGCAATCCACAGTTCACCAGGAGCACCCACGGGGAGCTCAGATCCGTCCTTCCCCACCACATAAATCCTGTAATTATCCAGAGGCCGCCCGATCGGCACACGGAAAGCATTTTCTTCCAACGGAAAGATCGTCGTAACTATGGTGCATTCGGTAGGACCGTAAGCGTTATAGAATCTGTAGTTCCCCTCCGGGGTAAAAGGAACAAGTTTTTCGCCGCCAGCCATAAGATACTTCACTTTTGTCCCCGTCATGCTTGTCGCGAACATCCTCGCCATCTGCGTTGTCAAAAAGGCGTGCGTCACCTGGTTCTTTTCAAAATAATCATCCAGCAGGGGCAGGTTCAGCTTCAGATCCTCGGGGACAATACAGACGGAAGCACCTGTCGTCAGGGCAGGATAGAGATCCATCATACACGCGTCAAACCCAAAGCTCGCATACGCGGAAACGACAGAATTTTCGGTAAGCTCGAAATAGTCCCTGTACCACTGGCAGAAGTTCACCAGATTTCCGTGTGTCAGCATCACTCCCTTCGGGACCCCCGTGGTGCCGGAGGTATAAAGCAGAATAAATAAAGCATCGGATCCCGGCTGCAGCTCCGCAGGTTTTCTGTCCGGAAGTCCCCCGATCTCATGAAGATACAAAACTTCCCCTTCATAATCCGGAAGAGAGTCCTTCAAATGCTCATCCTCGATCAGAGCCTTCGCGCCGGAGTCCTCTACCATGGCCTTCAGGCGCTCCATAGGATAAGCGGGATCCAAAGGCTGATACGCCGCTCCCGTCTTCAATATACCAAGGGCCGTCACGACCATGTATTCACTTCTTGGAATAAGAATGGCAACTGCGTCCCCTGTTCCTATGCCCCTCTCCATGAGATGCGCTGCAATGCGGTCGGTCCATTCGTCAAGCTCCTGATAGCTCACGGTCTTTTCCTTATAGATCACGGCACATCTATGCGGATACCTGTTGGCCGCTCTCCTGAAGAGGGTCACAATATCCGTATTTTCCAAGGTTTTTTCAGTTTTGTTAAAGGTATCCAGTTCGCGCTTTTCTTCCGGGCTTACAAGGGACATTTCATTTATCTTCCTGTTCTCAAGAAGCTGTTCAAATATCCTTATCGTTAATCCCAGAAGCGCCCTTATGCTCCACTCCTTATAATGCTGTGAATCATATTCGCCGAAGATCTCGAAACCATCCTCTTTATCAAAGACATTGATCATCAGCGGTGCTTTCAGTGTATTGAGATCAAGCATTATGCTCTCCGCCTTTTTGCCTCCGATCACCGGTTCGGATCCGATCCTACCCTGATAGACGAAGATGATATCAGCCTTTATGTCAAATTCTTTTGAAATCTCGGCAAAGGAGAAAATGTCATTTGACATACTGTCGGACAGCTGCAGACCCATCCGTCTGGCAAATTCCATGCCGGACTCATTTTCTCCCGCATTACAGACCACCGGGAGCGTGTGGACAAACATACCTACGCTGTCACTGAGCCGGGTATCATTTCTTCCGTTGTATACTGTTGTGTATACGCAGTCATCCCTGTATAAAAACCTGGTCAGCGCCAGACCGAAAGCAGCATTCCAAAGCCCGTTCAAGGTCACGCTCCCGTCCGCTAAGACGGCTGACAGTCTGTCCTGATCGACCGTCGCGGCAACAGTGAGCTGCCCGATCTCCGTCTTTCCAAGATCCCTGTCATAGACAGGCAGGCTTTCCGTATCGATCCCTTCCAACAGTTCTCTATAGTATTCCTTTGCATGATTATAATGAGGACTATTGCGGAGCTTCTCCTCCACAAGGGCAGCTTCAAAGCCAGTGAACTTCTCTTTTGCAAGGGTATCCCCGGCATAAGCAAGGTTCAGATCCCTCATAAAAATCTGCATGGATTCACCGTCTGTCACGATATGATGCCCATCGAGGAAAAGATAATTCTCTGCCCCGTCATGTACGATCATGGTCCGGAACAGACAGTCACCTGTCAGATTAAATGGCCTTACGAGTCCCTCAAAACCATACTTCAGTGTCTTAACATCCACTTCGGATATAGGCTGTTGATCATCATCTCTCCGCCATGAGGCGATACGGCCGTCATCACCAAATGAAAGCCTCATTTTCAGGTAGGGATGGGCATCTACCGTTTCAAGAATAGCCTGCTTTAACCTGGCGATATCGACCTCCGCATCCAGTTTCAGTAAGGCAGGCGTATTGTATATTGTTGTATTGAAGTTCGCCATGCACTCCACATAAATCCCCTGCTGGACAGCACTGAGGGGATATCTTGCCTGCAGCGGAAAGATCTCCTCTTTCGTGTCGGTATTCAGGTACTCTGCGATCTTTCTGATGGTTCCATATTCTTTTAAGTAGGACAGCTTAAAGCTTTTGCCGAACTCTTTTGCGATCAGAGCACTGAAACGCATAGCCGAAAGAGAAGTCAGTCCTCCCATCTCAAGCTCCGCGGTAACCCCCAGCTCTCTGCCTGAAAGGACATCCTTTACCAGATCACTGAGCTTCTGCTCTGTCTCATTTTCAGGCGGAACCATATACTCATCAGAAAGGACCGGAATCTTCTGTAAAGCCCTTCGATCGATCTTGCCGTTTGACGTCATCGGCATCTCATCCAGCTGCATATATGCAGACGGAACCATATATTCGGTCAGGCTTCCGGCCAGGAAGCAGCGCAGGTCATCCTGATCGATCTGCCTGTCGCCGGTATAGTAGAGCACCAGATGGTCATCACATACCCTGGCCGCCACCTGAGTAATCCCTTCGTAAAGGCTGGCTGCCGTCTCGATCTCACCCGGTTCAATACGGAATCCCCGAAGCTTCACCTGGGCATCAATACGTCCGAGGTATTCAAGTTCCCCGTCTTCGTTATATCTTGCCAGGTCACCGGTCCGGTACATCTTCATTTCCAATCCATCGACAAACGGGCAGGGTATGAATTTCTCTTCCGTAAGCTCCTTCTTCTTCCAGTAGCCCTCTGCAATCTGCGGTCCGGCAAGGCACAGCTCTCCCGCCATTCCCTGCGGCATCAGGTTTCCGTACTCATCGCAGATAAAGGACCAGGTGTTCGGCACAGGCCGGCCTATGGGAATATCCGTGTCCTTATCCTGATCCACTATGTGAAATGAGGAGCAAACGGTAAACTCCGTCGGTCCATAGCCGTTCACGAGCCGAATCCCCGTCTTTGCACAGGGCAGCAGCTTCTCCCCACCCATCATCAGGTACCGAAGCTCCAGCTCCGGATACTGATTCACCATAGCCATACCGATCCGGGTAGACATGGTAAGGGCATTAATATGATTCGCGCGGATGTATTCCGCCATCCCTTCCATGTCCTTACGCAGCTCATCGGAGAAAATGTGTACCTCTCCCCCGGAAAAGAGCGGACAGATCAGATCATCCAGCGAAGCATCAAAGGAAAAGCTCGGATGCAGGGCGTGGATACTGTCTGGGTCGATATGAAGCATATGCTGCCTCCAGGAGGCAAATGCGCAAAGTGAGCGGTGGCTCTGTACTACGCCCTTGGGTCTTCCTGTGGATCCCGAAGTATAGATCATATAGGCCCTGTGATCAGGGGTCGCCCGGTTTACCGCTTCCGCACCCTGATATTCCGTAAGGATACTCCGGATCAGCGCCTCTGTCAGGACAAGCTTTGCTTCCGAATCCTCCAGCATATAGTTTATCCTGTCCTTCGGATATTCCGGATCCACAGGCACATAAGCTGCTCCCGCTTTCTGTATACCCATGACGGCCGGGACAAATTCCTTCACATGTCCCATCATCACGGCGACAAAGCTGTTCTCCTCGACGCCCTGGGCGATCAGGTAAGAAGCGACCGCATCAGAGGCTTGATCAAGTTCCGAATAAGTAAAGCTTCCCAGCTTGTCTGTGACAGCCGTTTTATCCGGATTGTTACGCACATGCAGAAGGAAATGGTCAAGCCAGGTCTTCCCCGTGTCATAGGGCAGCGTCTCACCCTGAGAAAGCTTTATCACCTTCTCCTCTTCATCCCTGTTCAGATGTCCAAATGTATGAAGCTCTCCCTCCGGCTTTTCTGAGATCTCTTCCACATAAGTTTTAAATAAAGCAAGTACCCGCTCAATCTCCGCTTTCCTGTAAAGGCCGGTATCGAATTTTACATGCAGGACCAGCTTTCCGTCCTCCAGATATGCGTAAGGAGATATCTCGGAAAAATTCTCCTCCCGGATGTATACAGGCTTCAACAGGTCATCCGGGACGTTTTCCTTTCCACCGCTGCCGTAATTCTCAAAAGCAAACACCGTCTGAAGCAGATCGTTTCCAAGGTATGACTGCTTCTGTATTTCCGAAAGCGGGCAGTAATCATAAGCATTGCTCTTTGCAGCCTGCTCCTGCAGAGCC
>CADCQE010000254.1 GCA_902803505.1 uncultured Lachnospiraceae bacterium
AAGGAGGTATTTCCAGGAATCACCTGACAGCTTTATTAACAGGGCGAACGGAATTGTAAATGCGCGCATACTCGAGGACGGAATCGCAATGTCCGTCTGCAGCGGGCAGACCATCAATACACAGGTCATCAACTCCCAGGTGGCGGATGAACTGCTCACAATCAAGGGGACCGTGGCAAGCTTTGTCGCAGGCCGCAACGAAGACGGCATGACAGTCGTCAGCGCAAGATCTTTAGGGAATATGAATGTCCAGACGATCATGGAGCATTTTGGCGGCGGCGGCCATATGAATACAGCGGGAACGAAGACTGAATTGTCACCGGAAGAGATTCTTAAGGAAATAGAAGAATACATCAAAACCACGAAATCAACACAATAGAGGAATATAATAAATCAGTTACAGGGATATCAGGAGGTTACAAATGGTTGTTATCCTTTTAAAAGACGTTAAAGGAACAGGAAAAGCGGGCGAAGTCGTCAAGGTAAGCGACGGCTATGCACGCAACATGCTCATACCGAAGGGACTCGCGAAAGAAGCCACCCAGGGCAATGTGAGAAATCTGGAAAAGCAGAAGGCGATTGCGGAAGAAAAAAGAGCAGAGGAAAAGGCCGCAGCACAGGAAAAAGCAGCAGAGCTCGAGAAGATCACGCTGATTGTTCCGTCAAAAGGCGGCGAGAACGGCAAGCTCTTCGGATCAGTTACTTCGATGGATATCGCGAAAGCCCTGAAAGAACAGGAAGGGATTACGGTAGATAAGAAAAAGATCGAAATGCCGGGACCGATCAAGCAGGCAGGAGTAAGCCATGTTGTGATTAAGCTGTATCAGGATGTTTCGGCGAAGGTCAAAGTTAACGTAACAGTATAAAAGAGGAATCAATACGATGGAAGAGAGAATACCTCCCCACAATCCTGATGCGGAGAGATCTGTGCTTGGCGCTTCGCTCCTGTCGAAGGATGCGCTCTTTGACGTTGTGGAAGAAGTCAGACCTGAGGACTTCTATGATCCGAACAACAGAGAGATATTCAGCGTCATCTATGAACTGAGCAAGAGGAACGCGCCGGTTGATGCATTGACGGTTTCCGAGGAACTGGATAAACGCGGCAGCCTTGAGATGGTCGGCGGCAGATCTTATGTCGCGGGGCTCTCATCGACGACGCCAACAACCGCCAACGCCGGAGAATACGCGAAGATAGTCGCAGAAAAAGCATCTATCCGCAGGCTGATAGAAAAAGCCGATGACATCGTTGTCAAAGGATATGACAAGAGCATGGATGCCGGACAGCTGCTTGACTACGCAGAAAACGGGATCTTTGAAATATCCCAGGCCCGTCAGAGGGGTGCTTACATCCCGCTGAAGGATGTTCTGCTGAGCAATATAGACGCCATTGATAAAGCTTCAAAACTGAAAGACGGACTGACCGGCGTAACAACTGGTTTCAGGGATCTGGATGACAAGACCTCCGGGCTGCAGAAGTCGGATCTGATTATACTGGCGGCGAGGCCTGCTATGGGCAAGACTGCCTTTGCTCTTTCACTCGCGCTCAACGCGGCAGTAAAGGGCGGAGCATCCGTCATGATATTCAGCATGGAGATGGCCAAAGAGCAGCTGGGACAGAGACTTTTGTCTATGGAGTCAAAGGTTGAGATGCAAAAGCTCAAAACAGGAAGACTCGAAAGGCTGGACTGGGATGATGTGAATATCGCTCTGGAAGCCCTTTCGGGGGCAGACATATTCATCGACGATACAGCCGGTATCAGCATCATGGAGATGAAGAGCAAATGCAGAAGGCTCAAGGCTGAGGGCAAACTCGATCTGATCATCATAGACTACCTGCAGCTCATGAATCCGGAGGGCAGGGCTGATTCCAGGACACAGGAGATCTCGGTGATCTCAAGAAACCTGAAACTCCTTGCAAGAGAACTGGACTGCCCTGTAATCGTACTTTCACAGCTTTCCAGAAATCCGGAGACGAGAACAGACCACAGACCGATGCTGTCGGACCTGAGGGATTCGGGGTCTATCGAACAGGATGCTGACATCGTACTCTTCCTGTACAGAGATGAATACTATAATGAGGATACAGAAGTGCCGGGCGAATGCGAAGTGATTATAGCCAAGCAGAGGAGCGGTCCTACAGGAACGGTCAAGGTGGCATGGCTTGATAAGATCACAAAGTTTGTGGACAGCGCAGGCAGCGGTGACTTTAACAGATTCTAAATATGGGATTTTTCAGAGAGAAGACAAAAGACTATTTTCTGCTGGATACACAAGTGGAAAATATGTTTATAAATGAGTATATGGTGTCCGCACCCGGCGACTATGTCAAGGTGTATCTTTTCGCGCTCATGTATGCGGAGCTTGAGGTGGACTTCAGCAATGAAGATATAGCCAAGCAGCTTTCTCTTGATATAGAGGATGTGCTCAAAGCCTGGACATACTGGGAGAAGATGGGCATCGGCCGGAAGATCCGGACATCTGCGGACAATCCACTGGAGTATGATGTCGAATTCGTCCTGCTCAAGGACATGCTTTACGGAAGTCATGAGGACAGTACGTCGACGGTTTCTGAGCAAGGGATCAACGCGCAGATGGCAAGCCCCGAATACAGGAACATGTTCGAAAAGATCGAGAAGACATTCGGCCGCGTCATCAGCGGGACGGAGATGGGGGAA
>CADCQE010000255.1 GCA_902803505.1 uncultured Lachnospiraceae bacterium
CGCGGCCAGTGCCTCGGGGGATGCCGCTGCAGCTGATTTGCCCTGATCGATCTCCTGCGCGAGCTCTCGGGAACAGCGGAGCCGCCGGCTATAACGGACATCCGCACCGCACCCGTGCGGCACAGCACGGTCACGGAAGTGGCGGATATGCCGAAGACCGTTCTTGGTTTCCTGGGAATTGAAGCATGAGGATGCAATGGGAACAGCTTCTGTCTGAGAAGCGGCTCGGCCAGGAAGAGAATGACGCGGACAAGCATGACCTGCGCAGTGAGTTTGAGAAGGATTACCACCGCATCATTGTGAGCGCCTCCTTCCGGCGGCTGCAGGACAAGACGCAGGTCTTTCCGCTGGACCGCAGCGATTTCATCCGGACACGACTGACACACTCGCTGGAGGTTTCCTCCATCGGAAGGTCCCTGGCCCAGAACATCGGCGCATCGATCGCGGAGAACGCCCTGGATGCCGCATTTTCCGGGAAGATGCAGCGGGATATCTGTGACATCCTTCAATGTGCCGGACTGATCCATGACATCGGGAATCCGCCCTTCGGGCACTTCGGGGAGGAGGCCATCCGGGAGTGGTTTCTGAGGCATCTGCCTTCGCTAAGTGCCGGCGGGAGAGCAGTGAGAGAGCTTCTTACGGAGCAGGAGTACCTGGATCTCCTTTATTTTGAGGGAAATGCACAGGGGCTCCGCATGGTGACGAGACTGGGATTTCCGGCCCGGCGCAATGGGATGAACCTGACATGCGGCCTTCTGTCTTCCATCATAAAATATCCGACCTCCTCAGCGCAGATGCAGAAGGGGGCCAAGGAGATCCGCCTGCGGAAGATGGGCTATTTCGCTTCAGAGCAGGATATCTTCGAGCAGATCCGGGCGGAGACCGGGACGGGAGAGGCAAGAAATCCTCTGGCCCTGATCCTGGAGGCGGCGGACGACATTGCCTATGCGACCGCGGACATCGAGGACGCCTTTAAGAAAGGGTTCTTCAGCTACGGCACGTTTGCCTACGAGCTGCAGCAGCGGGGCGTGGCAAAGAAGTGGCGGGAGAAGCTGGCGGACAGCTACGACCTCGCCAGGCTCTCCCTGGAGATGGGGCCGGAGGAGTACGCCATCCGCTCCTGGCTGCGGGATATGCAGGATGTCCTGATTGTCGCGGCCACTGAAGGATTCGTGAAGCACTACGATGAGATTATGGAGGGGACTTACCCCGGGGAACTGATCTCAGGGCGCCCGGCATCTGTGCTCCTGGGAGCCCTCAAGCAGATCGCCTATGACTACGCCTTCACATCGATGTCCATTTTCAAGACGGAGATCGCAGCGAATAATGCCCTCACTTTCCTCCTGGACATCCTGGTTCCTTCTGTCCTGACTTACGACATGGGCAGTGAGGTGGGCCTCATGGAAGAAAAATACCTCTCCCTGATTCCGGACAATTATACCCAGGTCTATCTGCATATGACGAAGGAGAAGGAGATCCTCAGCCGCTGCTACAACCGCATACTGCTCGCAACCGACACCATCAGCGGCATGACAGATTCTTACGCGCATGATCTGTACTATGATTTGCGTTGACCGTATTTAAAAAATCTAATATAATAGTGGCAGCCTGGAATGTGCGATCCCCTATTTTTTTCTGAACCTACACTAGACATAAGGGAATCCTAAATAGCCGGGGCGGATGTCAGGCCTCATCTCCGTACAGAGGAAGGCAGAAGTCCGGTTGCGGTTACCCACCTGGCGCAGGCTAGGTGTCAGTCTTATAGGAACGGCATTCCGGGACCAGAAAAGCTTATTATTGCAAGGAAAGGAAAGCATGAAGATCGAAAGCAGTACTTTTGGCACAACAAAGGACGGCAGTACCGTCACCGCTTATAAGATTACGAATGGTAAGGGCGCGTCGATCACAGCGATTGATTACGGCGCCATCCTGACAAGCATTGTTGTGCCGGATCGCAGTGGAGCTATGATCGACGTCGCACTTGGCTATGACAACGTGGCGTCTTATGAACTGAATCCCCCGCACTTTGGAGCGACCATCGGGCGGAACGGCAACCGGATCGAGGGCGGTGCCTTTAATCTCGACGGCACGGACTATCAGCTGGCCCTCAATGAGAATGAACGCAACAACCTTCACAGCGGGCCCGACGGCTATGAGTTCCGCATGTGGCAGGCGGCACCCAATGAGGCCAACGGCTGCATTACTTTCTCCCTCATCTCCCCGGACGGGGACCAGGGGTTCCCGGGTGAGTTCAAGGTCGCTGTGACCTACATGCTCACGGAAGAGAACAAGGTCAAGATCCATTACGAGGGAAGCTGCGATCACACGACCGTAGCCAATATGACGAACCACAGCTACTTCAACCTGAACGGGCACAACGCCGGTTCCATCATGGAGCATCTGCTCCAGATCGATGCCGACGGCTTCGTTCCGGTAGATGAATTCTCGATCCCCTACGGGACGGTCGAGGATGTGGAGGGAACTCCCTTTGATTTCCGCAAGGCGAAGAAGATCGGGCGCGATGCCTTTGCTCCCGACGAACAGCTTGAACACACCGGCGGCTACGATCACAACTTTGCGCTGAACGGCAGCGGACTTCGGAACGTCGCCTATGCCGAGGGCGATCAGAGCGGGATCACGATGCAGGTGATGACGGATCTTCCGGGCGTGCAGTTCTATGCAGGCAACTGCATCAGCGGCCCGAAGGGGAAGGACGATTCGGAATACCGCCCGCACGACGGATTCTGCCTCGAGACGCAGTATTTCCCCAACAGTGTCAATGTCCTCGCGTTCGAGAGCCCGAGGCTCCCTGAAGGAGAAGCATACAGTACAACCACGTGTTATACTTTCGGAATAAAGTGACAGGAACGTAACTCTTGATCAAAAATGTTTTAAAGATATTCGGTGCATTTTTTCAGAGGATGCAGCAGGATCACATGGGCGCATATGCAGCAACGTGCGCCTATTTTCTTATGATTTCATTTGTTCCCTTCCTGATGATCTTCATGTCCTTCGCGGCAGCCTTTCACGCAGATATCCCGGCCCTGTCCGCAAATTTTGTGGGAGTCATTCCCTCGGGACTGAAGGCCTATGTGGAGGCCATCATCAGGGAAGTGACGACAAAATCGTATGTGTTTGTACCGCTGTCTGTGTTGGTGCTCTTCTGGTCCGCCTCTAAGGTACTTCATGCACTGACGAATGGACTCAATGTCATCAGCAGGGTAGAGGAGACCCGCGGATGGTTCTATCTGCGCGTCCGCTCGATGGCATTTGTTCTTGTGTTCTTCCTGCTGTTTGGCCTGATTCTGTTGCCAGCGGTGTTCGGCCAGAATATTGAGGAATGGATCAGCACAGGCATCCCCATCGCGCGGGACCTGGTCCGCTTCTTCCATTCCTTCCGCTCACTGTTCGGGTATATTGGACTGATTCTCCTCTTTTTATGCATTTACACATTCCTGCCGAACCGCCATTATACATTCCGCAGCCAGTTCCCGGGGGCTCTTATTGTCTCCACGGTCTGGATGTTCTTCTCTTACCTGATGTCGCTGTATTATCAGCACAACAGGAATTTCAATGACACCTACGGGAGTATGACGGCGATGATCCTGGCGATGATCTGGCTGTATTTCTGCTGCTATTTCCTGCTCTTCGGGGCGGAGCTGAACCGGGTGATCTACGAGGATCCCGAGGACAACGTCATCGTCAACACTTTGGGCGCCGTGAAGGACGCAAGTGTCAAAAAGCAGCAGGAGATCAAGGCTGAGCTGGACGAGCACTCCCTCTGGAGACCCATCGGAAGCGCGGAGGCGGATTTGCCCATCCAGCAGCCGCCTGATATAGAGATCGCCTGGGCCGATGCGGAGCAGGAGAAGAAAGCCATCGCGCCTCCGACTCCCGTCCGCCATTTTGAGGATGACAGCTGGACGAACGGCGCAGTGCCCAAAACGACAGAGGAAGAAGGACCTCATCGAAATGAGGCCGAAGATAAAGTAGTAAATCTTGTGGGAGGCTCAAATGAGTGGAATTGAAGAAAGACTGAAAATGATCCAGCAGCAGGCCGCGCAGCAGATCCGCAGCGCCGAGGACATCGACCGTCTCAATGAGATCCGGGTCGCAGTGCTGGGAAAGAAGGGATCCCTGACGGCAGTGATGAAATCCATGAAGGATGTCGCACCTGAGGACAGGCCGAAGGTTGGCAAATGGGTCAACGACGCCCGCGCCGGTATCGAGGGCATCCTTGAGGAGCACAAAGCCCGCTTTGAGGAGCAGATGCTGAATTACCGTCTGGCAAATGAGTCCATTGACGTGACACTGCCTTCGAAGAAGCAGAGGCTGGGGCACCGCCATCCCAATACCATCGCCCTGGAGGAAGTGGAGCGCATATTCACAGGCATGGGCTACGAGGTGATCGAGGGTCCCGAGATCGAATATGACGACTACAATTTCACTAAGCTGAACATTCCGCCGAACCATCCGGCCAAGGACGAGCAGGACACCTTCTACATCACGGATGAGATCCTGCTCCGCACCCAGACCTCACCCGTGCAGGCCCGCATCATGGAGACCGGGAAGCTGCCCATCCGCATGATTGCGCCCGGGCGCGTATTCCGTTCCGATGAGGTGGACGCCACACACAGCCCCTCCTTCCATCAGATTGAGGGACTTGTGATCGACAAGGGCATCACCTTTGCCGACCTCAAAGGTACAC
>CADCQE010000256.1 GCA_902803505.1 uncultured Lachnospiraceae bacterium
CCCGGTCCCCCGATGGCAGCTCCCGGGATATAGGTCCTGATAATGCGCGCAGCCCGCTGGAAATCGTTGATGTAGGAAGCGGCATTGTCCTTGGGAAGGAGATACATTTCAAACTTCCATTCCTTCAGCCAGCTGATGGGCCATCTTCTGGAAACATGCTTTAAAAAGCTTTCCAGGAGCTTAAAAAAGCGGTCATTTCTTAATATATAGTTGAAATCACTGTGCAGCTTATAGGTCTCGCTGCGTCTCTCCTCCAGCTTTGTCAGCTCGACAAAGGGAATGAGATGATTTTCATAGAAGTAGGTCAGGGCGATATCCGCATTTTGGTAGAAATACTCCCTGTGAGGGAGGATCATGGGCATGAAGCTGTTGCTCAAGAGCTCTGTGATGCGCACATAGCGGATGTGCATCGAGGCGCAGAATCTGCCGAGATGCATGCGGAAGCGCTCCGACAGGAGATTGTGGACCGTTCCGACATTGATCAGACAGTTGACATGGGGGATCTCGTCGGGGGCCTGGTCTGCGGGCAGATTCACAGAGATCCCGGGATACGGCAGGAAAGTATCCGGAGGGAGCTCAAGGGGCAGGAGGCGGTTTTCGCCTTCTTTTTTTTGCTGCTGGCTGCTTCGGTATTCCGAAGGGGTGCAGCCGCAGTATCTCTGAAAATTCTTCTGGAATGTCGAGACACTTGTGAACCCGTTTTTTAAGGCAACCTCGCTGATGGAGACCTCATTTCCCCGCAAATCCCGCCGGGCGTAGTGGAGCCTCCGCTTCGTGATGTAAGTCTTAAAATTCATGCCGAAGTGCTCATGGAAAAATGCAGACAAGTACTGCGGCGTGAGGAAAAAGGCATTGGCCAGATCCGGAAGGGTGAGGGTCTGGGCATAGTGCCTGTCGATGTAATCGGCGATCTCCTGGACCCTTTCCAGATACCGGTCGGAGGAACGGGAGACAGACTCCGCCGCATGAGGGAGCAGCTTACTTAAGGAAGCCAGCAGCTGGTAGAGATAGGAGCGTATGAGCAGGGATTCCTCGTGGGTAAAGGAGTCCGGCCCGGCGGATCCCTTGCTTAAGAAGCACTCCGCGATATGGATAAGGGAGCGCTTCAGGGGGAGAAAATCGGCATCTGCAGACAACTGGGAGGAGAGAAGCGGAAGCGGGTTGATGTGGATGTTGTCGTTAAAAAAGTCTTCGGAAAGCCCGAAGAGAAGCAGCCTTCCGTTTGCTCCGCATGCGAGGTCAAACTGCCGGCCCGGCGGCAGAAACAGAAGATCCGAGGCCGCATAGGTGAGGGATTCATTTCCAAGGGAAATGTCGACAGGCCCCTTTAAGACATAAAGAAAGACGCAGAAAGGGTGGGAGAAGGTCTTTTTCTTCTGCTCGTGATGAACCGCGAGCAGTTCGATCGGCAAAGAGGGTTCATTTCTCATAGCTTTCGAAACCTGTTGTTCCTCCGTGTTCTTGCCCGGCCGCTCCGGGAAGTGCCTGAAGCGGCCGGATCTGTGAGATCATGAGTGAGACGCCTGCAGGTCCACGGTGACAAGACAGAGCTCCGTGCCGCCAAGCTCGAGATCGGCGGTGAAGGGCTGCCCCTCGCGGAGCTTCAGGATGTGCATATCCGGGCAGAGGGAGGAGCGCAGCTGCAGCTCCCTTAATGTGGCTTCATTTGGCGGATACAGAAATTCCAATTCCCGCCAGGAGCTGTAGAGGTTCCCCCGGGAACTGTTCACCCGGTATTCTTTGACAAGATAAGTGCCTTTGAGTACCCCCCGGATGGAGATGCGGTAGCGGTCAAAGCCGTTATTTTCGAACACGGTCTCCGGAAGAAACAGGTCTTCCTTTTCTACATTGTCGAGCAGATATTTCCCGAGTGGATGCTGGTAGCGGTACAGAAGGATCTGGATGCTGCCCTTCGAGTTTGCAGTGATGAGGCAGTTGCCGCTTTGACGGATGAGGTAGTGCCCCAGCTTCTGCATCATGCGGTAGGCGTAGAAGGAGGGCTTGGGCAGTCCGCGGTCCGACAGAAGTCCCCAGCCTCCGAAAAGGAAGTCGAGAGAATCCAGATAGCGAAGCGGCGCATCAGACAGGAGATAATAGCCGATGGCCATGAGGCCAAGAGGCATGGCAGCCATCGCAATCCTTGTGATGTAGGCAGCCTGATACGGAGCGTCGTTCAGGTAATTCCGGGAGGAGAGGTTGGAGTTGAACTCCGTGACCCACACTTCCTTGCCCGGGTGCTCCGCATTCACCGTCTGAACAAAGCTCTGCATGCGGCGGATCCCCTCATCGGGGTCCTCGGACAGGCGCATGGCACCGCCTTCGTCGCTTTTCATCGGATAGATGTAGGCGCTGAAGAAATCCGGTGTGACCCCGTGGGAGGAGATGAGCCGGATCATTTGCCGGACTTTTGCGGGATCGGACCAGTCGTTGAAGCCCGGGCCCCCGATCTTACAGCTGCCGGAGAAGGAGCGGAGGACCTGATGAATCTTCCGGAACATTCCGGCGTACTGTACAAGCCCGAAATGCGCCCGCTCCTCATCGCTGGTGTACATGAAGCTGATCTCAAAATACCAGCTGTCGAAGCAGGTCTGCCCAAAATGATTGATACAGGCCCTTGCAAATTCCGGGAGAATCTTTAAGAGACTCTGATAGTATTCTTTGCTGTCCGTGGGTGACACGGGGGTGTAGCTCAGACTTGTTGTCTCCTGGATCAGGAAGGATTTGTTGCCCAGCTCAAGAAAGGGTGTGATGCCGCGGGCAATTAATACATCCAGCAGGGAGAATACGGCCGAAAAGTCGTAGAAGGAGCGGCCCATAATGGAACCTGTTGTGATGAGGTCCGTTATGCGGCAGATGCGGCCGTAGCGGAAGCCGATCTGCGACTGCACGAATTCAAGAGCGCGGTCGATATCGAGACTTCTTAGATTTGCTGCGTATCCGAGATTCACAAGTGTCCGGAAATACTGGGGCAGCGGGTGGACCGGGTCGATTCTGGCGTTCAGGAGGATCTCTTTCCTTGCGGGATGGATCTGCCCGGGTCCCGCGGCAGATGTGGTCGTGAGCCGCATTCCCGGGGGCTCCTCCGGCATGCGGCCTTGTCTGGAAAATGCTGTAAAGAGATCACTTTTCCGCTTCCTGGCAGCGAGAACGGCCTGACGGTAGGTGAGGCCGGATGCTTCTTTGAGGAAGCTTCCCAGATATTGGGGCGTGATCTGGACTTTGGCAGCGGCCTCCGTCAGGGAGAGGGGCCGGTCGGCATGATCCTCGATCAGGCGGACCAGGCTGAGGTAGAGGGCTTCGCGCTTTTTTGTGAGGGGAATAATCGGCTTTTGCTCCTCTTCTCCCTCGGGGATTAATTCTGTAATGTAACTGAGAAGGGCGAGCACGCCGGCAGCTCTTTCAAGCTCATGTTCCGTTCCTTCCTTTCCCGAGAGCTGTTCCATTTTCAATAAAACAGAGATGGTAAGGGCTGCGGTTTCGGCGGGAAAGAAGGAAAGGGGCGTCCGGAATAATTCTCTGCGGCCTGTCAGTGACAGGACATACTCCGGATCAAGCAGGAGAAGCAGATACTCCGCATGATTCTCAGGCGTCAGCGTCACACTGCCATTCGCAAAAAATGCCGCCAGCGGGGAGGCTTGTAAGGCAAACCCGCCGGACACAGACAGACTTCCCTGCACACAAAAAAGAAGATGGTATGCACAGCTTCGGAACGTACCTTCCTCATACAGTCTTCTTCGCTCGATTCCCAGGATCGCGTTTGTGATGGATAGAATGTTCATACTTGCATCATAACGGAAAAATGAAGACGATGCCACAAAAATATGAAAAAATGAAAAGAAAAAGAAAGATTGCTGAGAGGGTGAAATGCAGAAAATGAAAAAATAGAGGGTAAATAGGGGATATCAAACATAAAATCGGACGCAAAAAAAGGCTCTCTTTGTTATGATACCAACAGATAGAGATATCAAAAACAAGGGGCCTTTACAAGGGCTGCATAACACGAAGGAGGAAAGCATGGCAGGCAGACAGATTTACAATCCGGATGGATTCAAAAATGTCGAAAAAGATGGCAAAGTATGCGGATTCCAGTTTCAGTTTAAGCTCCAGTATTACAGGGGCATCACTCTCTCCATCATCCGCGACATCAAAGTTGTGATTGACGGGGAAGAGCTTCCCAGAGAAGCCGTTTCCATCACCGTGAACGGCGAGACGTTTACACTCGAGGAATGCCGCACAGTGGTGAGCCCGCTCTACCGTTGGGAGTTCGGTGAATTTGCCACAGTGACCGCTGCGAAGGAAGGCGGACTTGCCAAGGGCCCGCATCACATCTGTGTACTGCAGCACATCGCGCCGTCCTATATGCCGTTCCCCATCCAGAGCACCTGTGAAGCGGATTTTGAGATCTGAGAGAGGAGTGAGAAGATGAGCGAAATCAAAAGAAGCGTATCCCTGTACAGTTACCAGGATTCCTATTATGACGGCAAGCTGGATCTCGAAGGCTGCCTCCGCGAGACAGCAAAAGCAGGCGCAAGCGGCGTAGAGCTTCTGGCCGAGACCATGATTAAGCAATTCCCCAATCCGATCTACACAGAAGAATTCCAGGCGCAGTGGAATGGATGGCTGCAGAAGTACAAGCTTACCCCGACCTGCTATGACGCTTTCCTTGAGAATCGTATCTATGACAACCGCATGCTGAGCCTCGGTGAGCAGATTGAGATGATGCAGCGCGACTTAAAGTGCGCTTCCATCCTCGGTTTCTCCTGCATCCGCACGCTGGTCTCCACACCGATCGACGTCATCGAGGGCTCCCTCGAATACGCCGAGAAGGTCGGCGTCAAGATCGGCCTCGAGGTCCACGCGCCCTTCTCCCTCAACTCCACATGGGCTCAGGGTTATCTGGACCGCCTCAGCGGCAATGACTCCAAGTTCAATTACTTCGCATTCATTCCGGATATGGGCATTTTCTGCAAAAACATCCCGGATGTGGTGGCAGACAAATGGAGACGCGCCGGCGCGAAGGAAGAGTTTATCAAGATCGTCGATGACGCGTATGCATCCCGCGTTGCCAACGGCTTCACAAAGATTGAGTACTCTCTCAACCTCGGCCAGGCGAATATGAACTACCGCAATGCCAACGGCCTCGGCGACCTGACAGAGAAGTTCAAGAGCATGGGCGCATCCCCGGCGGACTTCGGTTACCTCAACGCCAGCTACACCTATTCCTGGAGCGATCCCCAGGATCTCATCGACAACATCGACCGCATCTGCCACACCCATGCGAAGTGCTACAACACACATGAAGACTATGTGGAAACGGCAGTGGCGATTCCCGAGGTTGTGGCAGCATACAAGAAGTGCGGCTATGACGGCTATCTCAGCACCGAGTACGAAGGCGGCGAGTGTCTCCGCGACCACGAGATCGTGGACGACATCGAGCAGGTCCGCCGTCACCAGGAGGCAATGAGGCGCGCGATCGAGGGCTGATCCCTTAGCGCAGTGACTTTAGGTTCAGGATCCGCATTACTGCAAAGAGCTGCGGGTAAGAAAGTATAGAAACTCATTTATTACACTATTATTTTGATGAGGAGGAAAATCATCATGGGAAAAGTAAGAGTAGCGATTGTTGGCTGCGGCGGTATTGCAAACCAGAAGCATCTTCCGTCTTTTAAGGCAAATGCGGACAAGGCTGATCTTGTGGCATTCTGCGACATCATTCCCGAGCGCGCTGAGAAGGCGGCTAAGGAATACGGCACAGCGGATGCGAAGGTCTTCACAGATTACAAGGAGATGCTGGCTGACAAGAGCTTAAATATCGATCTTGTCCATGTCTGCACACCGAACGTCTCCCACTGCCCGATCACGGTTGCGGCTTTCGAGGCCGGCAAGCATGTGATGTGCGAGAAGCCGATGGCAGCGACAACAGCGGATGCACAGAAGATGATCGATGCATGGAAAGCTTCCGGCAAGAAGTTCACGATCGGCTATCAGAACAGATTCCGCGACGACACACAGACCCTGCACGCTTCCTGCGAAGCCGGCGAGCTCGGCGAGATCTATTTCGCAAAGGCTCATGCCTTGAGACGCCGCGCGGTTCCGACCTGGGGCGTGTTCCCGAACAAAGAGCTGCAGGGCGGCGGTCCGCTCATCGACATCGGCACACATGCCCTTGACATCACTCTCTGGATGATGAACAACTATGAGCCGGTCTCCGTCTCCGGTTCTGTCTTCTACAAGCTGGGCCGCGACCCCAAGGGGCCGGAAGGCAATGTCTTCGGACCCTGGGATCCCGAGACCTTCCAGACAGAAGATTCTGCATTCGGATTTGTCAAGATGAAGAACGGCGCTACGATCTACATCGAGGCGGCCTGGGCCCTGAATATCCTGAAGTCCATGGAAGCTTCCACAACGCTCTGCGGCACAAGAGCCGGCGCTGAGATCCATCACGGCGGCAGCTATCCGAATGATGAGCTGATCTACAATACAGTGGAGCACAATCAGCTGATGGAGAAGGTCATCTCTCCCGCAGGCGTAGTCGACTTCTTCGAGGGCGGCGCCGCTGCTGAGGCAGTCAGGGAAAACACACAGTGGCTGGATGCGATCATAAATGACGGCGAGCCGCTGGTTAAGCCGGAGCAGGCCTTTGTGGTCACCCAGATCCTCGAGGCGATCTACAAGTCCGCTGAGACGGGCAAGGAAGTGTTCTTCTGAAACCGCTCGCTTTGGCGATGAAGGGTAATGAAAATGAGAGCAGCAGCCGGGCATCTTCCCGGCTGTCTGTTTTCTTCCGTGATACGAGAATGTGAAATGACCTTGCTGCCGCTTCGTTCGATATAGCGGCACGTGCAACACCTGTACAACAATATTGACCCGCTTTTTATAATGTCGGAATGGCAGGTCAAAATTTGACTAGTGAAAAGATAGGGGGAGGAAATGCTGGTTTTTTCTCCCACTGGTACAATGGAGTATAACTAAGAGTCTTTATACTGGTTAACCTCAGGAAATGCCGAAGGCGATTGCTTAGATGAATTGTTAGTAGGAAAACGAAAGGCTCTGCTTAGCAGATCATTTCGTTAACGACTTTAATGAGAAAGAAAGGGATCTGAAAATATGGCTGTTATGAATCAGACGAAGGTGAATCCATATCTGAGATCGGTGTCCATAATCGGTGTCGGATGCACGCCCTTCATGTACACAGTGGACAAAGAGGAGACCAACGGCCTCACCGAGGGCGAATTGTTCGGATATGCCGCATTGAAAGCAATGGAGGATGCGGGGGTGAGCCCCAAGGATGTGGACTTCTACTTCCACGGAGAAGCCTCTCCGCTAAATGGATCCAATTACCTCACTCCGAATATCCAGGTGGCAAACTGGTTCGGGATGAAGGGCAAAGCTTCCATCCATCATTCTGAGGCCTGCTGTACCGGTTATTACGCAATCGAGGAAGCAGTCAACGCAGTCGCCTCCGGCAAGTACAACTGTGTCCTGTCCGGCTGCGTGGAGTTTGGTGATGCAGTAGCAGTGCCGAACCATCCCTATCACCGCGAGAAGATGACCATGGAGAAATTCCTTCAGACCACTGCATGGCTCTACGAGCGCGGCTATACGAGAAGCTTTATGGCCGGTCAGGAGCTGATCTACGACGATGCAGCTGAGTGGTACAAGCGCACCCGCGGCATCACGGATGAGGAGATGGACGACACCCTCAACCATATGTGCATCAACAACAGGAAGAATGCCTCTAAGAACCCTCTGGCAATTATGCAGAAGACCTATGAGGAAGAAGCGAAGGAGCAGGGCTTTGACGACGTCATGGA
>CADCQE010000257.1 GCA_902803505.1 uncultured Lachnospiraceae bacterium
GTTCTTTTTGCGACAAAAAATGCTGCAGTGGGGACGGTTCTTTTTGCAACATAAAATGTTGCAAAAAGAACCGTCCCCACTGCAGCATTTTTTGTCGCAAAAAGAACCGTCCCTACTGCAGCATAAAAATAGCTCTCGTCGGCATGAGGGGTGCCGTGCGAGAGCTTAAGCAGAACTGGCGTTTAGTGTTGATACCATATAGCGATGAAAGGGAAGAGCCTGAACTGCTTGTAGCTGTAGTATAGCAGAAAACTATGAAGGAAAACGAAGGACATGGGGATACATTTAAGTATTTTTTCTGAGTAAAAATTGATGACCCAGCAGCGCCGCCCCTATGGCGCCGCACAGTTGGGAGCGCTCAGACACCTGGACCGGGGAAGCAAGCTGCATCTCCAGGCATTTCACGACTCCTTCGTTCTGGGAGACCCCGCCGGTCATGGCGTAGCCCGGCTCTCCTTTGCCCCTCCGGATGAGACTGATGGTTTTGGCGGCGACGGACTGGTTGAGGCCGTGGATGATATCCGAGATGGGCGTGTCCTTCGCAACGAGGCTTACGACCTCGGACTCGGCGAAGACGGTGCACATGTTGGAGATCTGGATCTCCTGCTTCCAGGTCAGCCCCATTTTACTCATTTCTTCCAGACTCAGCCCAAGCGCCCTGGCCTGCATCTCCAGAAAGCGGCCGGTTCCCGCCGCACATTTGTCATTCATGATGAAGCCCAGGACATTGCCCTCCTCGTCGATGCGGATGACTTTGGAGTCCTGCCCGCCGATGTCGATGATGGTCCTTGCGCCGGGGAAAAGGAACTGGGCGCCTTTAGCGTGGCAGGTGATCTCCGTGATCGTCTGCTTCTCCATCTCGAGGATATCCCTGCCGTAGCCTGTCGCCACGATTCCGTCCAGGTCCTTTCGGTCAAGTCCGGCCATCTTCAGGGACAGCTCGAGGGCTTTCGCCGCGCTTTTTGAAGCCGACATCCCTGTGGGAATGATGACCGTACCCAGAATCTGTTTTTTTGCATCCATGATGACGACATCCGTGCTCGTGGAACCGGAATCGATCCCGGCGATGTAGGCGGCCTCCCCCGGCTTTTTTGTGCTCATTTTCATATGCTTTACTCCCAATGTCTCAGCAAATGCTTCAATCCGCGTCTTCAGCTGTCCGGAAGACTGGGGCGTCGTGTCCGTCTCGATCTTGAGGAGAGGAACCGCGGCGGAATGCTTGAAGCCTGCATATTCGAAGCTGTAGTAGTCACAGAATTTGACCGTGTGATAAATGATACCCTTCGCGGGACGGAATTCCTCCAGCTCGGAAGGCCTGCGCGGTGTCTCGTACATCCTGAGACAAGGCGTGAGGCCTTTGAGCAGAAGACCGGCGTACCACAGGAAGAAATCCTCATCTCCAACTGCATTGACTTCATCAAGTCCCGTAAAGAAGCGGTTTCCGGAGCAGGTGTCGTCGTACACATTGAGATCCGGAAAATGCTCGCGGACGTTCTTAAGCAGCATGCTGCCGCCGTGCGCTCCGAGAACACTGATGCAGCCGTGGTCCTTCCTGCGTGCCTCTGCCTGCTGCATGTATTCCTGTATGCTTCTGCGGCAGGCCTCCCGGGCCGCCTCTTCCGAGAAGGATTTTCCCGAATAGTCCTCATAAGATGCCGTCAGCTTTTTCAGCTGGGAAGCGAAGAGGCGGATTTCAGCTTCACCGCTCCTGTGGGGGAGGGGAAGAAAGTACAGAAAATCAAGCTTCTCTTTGAGCAGGACGTCGTAGGTCCGGCGCATTGCATCGCAGCAGTCCGTGAAGATGAGCTCGCGGATGCCGCGGGCGCTGACTTCCTCGATGACGGCTTTTGCGAAGCCGCACAAGTTGGGATGGGCACAGCCGTCCGCGCAGGAGAAAGAGACCGGATTCGGATCCAGTCTGTGAGTCTTGATGCCGAAGCCTGAAAAGAGCTCCTCCGGCGCGTATTTACAAGTTGTATAAAGCATTTGTCTGCTCCTTTACCGGCAAATGATGCATGAGGAACGGTTCTTTTTGCGACAAAAGATGATGCAAAAAGAACCGTCCCCCATGCATCATCCGCCAAGCATCTCCAGAAAGGCAGAGATGCGGGTCCCTGCCTGCCCGTCAGGCGAGTTCCTGCGGTCGACGCCGTCCCCGCTCAGAATGAGGACAGGGATGCCTGCGCTCTCCAGTGCATCGGCGATGACGGGACTTGCGCCGCAGGTCTCCTTGCAGCCCCAGTGGCAGAAGAGGATTGCCCCGTCGGCGCCCACGGTTTTCGCCATCTTCAGCGCGCGGTCTGCCCTTCTCATGATGGGGCCGTTATAGGAATTATACACGGTCCTTGCCGCCATGGTGTAATAAGGATCCTCTGAGCGCGAGGGGAGAAGTGTGTCGTAGCTCAGCTCCGACAGCGCGATGAAGGGGTCCTGCTTGTAATTGAAGAGGTCCTTGGCGGCGGGGAGGTAGAAGGGATTGGTGTGCAGCCACAGGATCTTCCTTCCCGGGGCTGTTTTCGCCGCCTCATAATCCCTTCTCAGCAGGAGGGCGTAGCGGAGGGATTCCTCCGTGCCCAGGGCGTTATGGGTGAGCAGGGCCTCGTAGAGCTCCGAAGTCAGATCAGTGGGAACACAGCGGCTTCCCCTCAAGCGGAGGACCTTGCGCAGCGTGTGGATGGTGGACTGCGAGCGCTGAATGCTCTCGAGCAGACGGCCCGGCTCCAGTAGATGCCCGGTCAGCTCACCGAGCCATCGCGCCAGTTCCCGGAGCTGCTCAGCCACATAGGCGACCGCATCCTCATCGACGCTGTAGGGAATATCAATATAGAACTGCGGGGCGGTAAAGAGCTCCGCTGCCTTTCGGAAGGTGAGATTATTCGCATCGCAGGCGAGGGACGTATTGACGATCGCCAGGGGCTTCGGCAGCACGCCGCTGATGGCGGCGCCGACGACGATCTTGTGATAGGAACAGAAGGTCTCTGAAATGCCGGCCTGTTCAGCGGCGGTCACGAAGGCGTGCTCCGCCCCGGCTCCGTTCGTGTAGGTGGCAAACTGCTCCGCGCACATCGGAAAGAGGTCCATGGCGTGAAAGATCTCACAAGGCGTAAAAATGCTGGTAAGAATCTGTCTGTCCGGATGGGCCAGGGGGCGCACCATGCAGTTCATGGAGACTGTCCCGAGATATTGCTTCGCTTTGGAGAGTTGGCGGTTCGGCAGGTGCTTCAGCTTCAGCCCGTATGCGCGGTACGCGGTGAGCAGGAGCTCTTTCGTGAGATGCGGATGAGCCTCTGCCTGCTTCCCCACAATACTGCCGAATTGTTCTACAATTCCGGCCATCGCTTATCGGGCCCTTGGAGTGCCGGCGTCACCTCCGGATGCAGAGAACATCGTGACGCCTGCGATGATTAAGGCGATGCCCACAAGCTGCATGAAGAAGTTCATCACAAAGCCCGGATTGAAGCAGACGATGACAGCGAGAACCAGTGTGATGATCGCAAGAACAATGGAGATGCCGGACACTTTCTGGCCTTGCTTCTTTTTCCTGTAATTGCGGACCAGGGCCAGTACAGCGCCGTAGCCGATCATGATGCCGCAGATGATGGGCAGGAGCGGCTTAAAGAGATCCGGATTGGCCAGAAGAAGGATTCCAAATACGGTCATGATCACTGCCACGACAATAGAGAGCTTGGTCTGGTTCGGGGAGCCCTTGCTTTTGAAGTAGTTGACCACCTGTACCACGGCCAGGATGAGGAGGATGATTCCGATCAGACGGAAGATCAGGTCCCAGGCTCCGTTCGGGTTTACAAGCAGGAAAATGCCGAGGATAATGACCAGTATGCCGCCAACAATTGCGTTTCCCAAAAATTGTTTCATGTCCGTTCCCTCTTACTTTTTCTTATTGATGGTTGATTTGGTATCTCTATCCAAGCTTCCCTTGGACAATTCCAGAAAATACTTGTCGATGCCGTTTGCCAGTCCTTTTGCAATCTTCAGCTGGAAAGCGGAATTTGACAGGCGCACATCCTCAGAAGGATTGCTCATGTAACCCATCTCGACGATGACACTCGGCATCTTCGCCCAGTTATTGCCGGTCATGTTATTCTGGTAGAAATTGCTGCCTGTGCGCTGGCCGGTGGCTTTCGCCTGGCAGTCCCTGAGAAGAACCGCGAGGCGCTGGGCCCTGGCGACGATCTTGCTGCTCAGCCAGCGGTTTCCCTGGGCCGGTGCGTAGCAGAAGACGCCGTTCATGTACGAGGCCCCGTCGATGTCATTTGCGTGGAGCCGGACGCAGATATCCGCCTTCGCGTTGTTTGCGATCTGGGCCCGCTGGCTGTTCGGAATCCGCACGTTGTGGGTTGTCCGGGTCATGACGACCTTGTATCCCCTGCTGAGGAGCTCGCTGCGGAGCTTCAGGCCGATCTCGAGATTGATCTCATACTCATTTCTGTGGGAGTAGCGGCCGTAAGCCCCGGAGGTCACCTTCGGCTTCGTCGTACCGGAGCCGGGGCCGATGGGCTCGTGAGAGTAATCGCCGGAAGCCTGGTGGCCGGGGTCTATACAGACGATGAGGCCGGTACCGTCAAAAGAATCGGTTGAGACAATCTTCTTCTGCTTTTTTTCGTAGGTCCTGGATTCACTGTCGGCCTTGGGGAAGAGCTCCGGATCCTTTGCCACATGCCCCTTCTTCATCCCGTGTTCCACGAAGTATTTCAGCACGGCCCGGTCGTCATCGCCGACCTTCTTCAGTACGGAAGGATAGTGGGAGATGTAGTAGTCATAGTCATAGATCTCCTTCAGCTCCACCTGGCCGTATTTCGTGACGGGCTTGCGCATCTTCGTGACGCCCGTGGCGTATTTGCGGAAAGCGGAGTATTTGTATCCCTTCTCCTGGTAGTGGAGATAGTACTCCTTGTAGTCGTCCCGGAATTTTCTGCGGAGGGTGGAACAGCCGTAGCGGTAGGACTTCGGGTCAAATGTGTCGATCGCCTGCTGCTGCTCCGCCATTCCGTATTTTACAAAATGCTTAATCGCTTTTTCAGGCTTCCCCGCATACCGCTTGCCGTAGGACTGTGAGGTGTAGTACTCGTAGTCATAGACGCGGCTGTAGGAAACCCCTTCATAAGTGCTGTTGTCTTTCTCCTTTTTTTCTGCAAATGCGGTTCCCGTCATCAGGAACGCCATCAGTATCAGAGCGCACGTGACCCGTGCAGCGCGCAGCAGGCCTTGCGGAAGGCTGCTGCGTTTGATGTAGATTGTCATACTCCCCTTACCCCTGATTCCTCGATTCAATTTCCGGCCTTGCAACTTTGAAGTCCAATCAGTATTATACATAAATGAATGAAAAGTAGAAAGCCCCAATGTGTCAGGACTATGTGGATGCCTGTATCGGGAGGGGCCGTGAATAGTAACCGATACCCCGGGCCAGGGACTTGGTACATATGAAGAATGACGAGGTGATTGCAAATGGACATACGCGAGGAATTAAACAGACGGATCCTGCTCTGTGACGGCGGCATGGGCACCCTCCTGCAGTCTGCCGGGCTTCGCCCCGGCGAGCGCCCCGAGATCTGGAACCTTGAGCACCCGGAGATCGTCAGGGGGTTCCACCTGGACTACCTGAAGGCGGGCGCCGATATCATTGCCGCTAACACGTTCGGAGCGAACCGCTTCCATTACCCGGCGGGAGGCAGATACGGACTGAAGGAGCTCGTCGAGGCGGCCATCGGGAATGCGCGCCTGGCTGTCCGGGAGGCGGAGCACGGCTTCGTAGGCCTTGACCTTGGTCCGAGCGGAAAGCTGCTTGCACCCCTCGGAGACCTGTCCTTCGAAGAGAGCGTCTCCTCCTACGCAGAGGTCGTGGAGGCGGGCGCCAAAAGCGGGGCGGACCTCGTCCTCATAGAGACGATGAGCGACCTGCGGGAGCTGAAGGCTGCCGTACTGGCCGCCAAAGAGCAGTCCGCCCTGCCGGTTTTCGCGACCGTGACCCTGGATGCAAACGGCAGGCTCCTTACGGGCGGAACGGTGGAGACCGTTACTGCTCTCCTGGAGGGCCTCGGGGTCGATGCCCTGGGACTGAACTGCAGCCTGGACCCTGTCCAGATGCTGCCGATCGCCAGGCGCTTCGTCGAAGCATCCTCCCTGCCCGTGATCATCAATCCCAACGCGGGGCTGCCCCGCATGGAGGACGGGAAGACCTTCTACGACGTCGGCCCGGAGGAGTTTGCGGAGGGCATGAAAGCGATCCTTGCCCTCGGTGTCTCCGTGGTCGGGGGCTGCTGCGGCACGACTCCGGAGCACATCGCACTTCTTAAGAGAGCGGCAGAAGGTATGGAGGTTCCCGGGCGGAGACAGCGCAGCGGGGCCGCAGCAAGCTCTTCCGCTAGCCTTCTTGCAATCGGCGGAGGAGAGATACGGATCGGAGCCTGCATTTCCGAGGAAGAGCGCGATGAGGTCTTAAGTGAGCTTCTCGAAGGGGACTATGAAACCGTTATCGAAAATGCTATGGACCAAAAGGACGAAGGCGCGGAGGCGCTGCTCCTTCGAACCGGTCTCCCCTCTGCGGAGGAGGCGGAGCTGCTCCCGGATCTCATTGAGGAACTGCAGATGACGGTTGACCTGCCGCTTGTGATCTGCGCGTCTTCCGTGGAGAGCCTTGGGAAGGCACTTCGCATTTATAACGGGAGGCCGCTGGTGGACACAAGTGAGCTCGGAGAAGAAAGACGCGAAGAGATACAGGCTCTGGCTGAAAAATACGGAGCTGTGATTCTCAGCTGAGCGATCATGAAATGAGGATAGAGAAAGAAGGAGAAAAAGATGGTGCTGATCCACACACCCAAGCTCGACCGCAACGCACCCTGCTGGTGCGGCAGCGGAAAGAAGTACAAGCAGTGTCATATGAATTTTGACGACAAGATCCGCCAGTTCGAGCGGAAAGGCTATGAGGTTCCGATGCACAAGCTGCTGAAGAGTCCCGAAGACCTGGATGGAATCCGCGAGAGTGCGAAGATCAACATTGCAGTTCTCGATGAAGTCGCGGATCAGATCCGGGTCGGCATGACCACACAGGAGATTGACCGCATTGTGTCGGAGCTGACTGCAAAGATGGGCGGGGTTCCGGCGCCGCTCAATTACGAGGGCTTTCCCAAGAGCGTCTGCACCTCCCGCAACAGCGAGGTCTGCCACGGCATTCCTTCCGAGGACGTGGTCCTTGCGGACGGGGACATCATCAATGTCGACGTCTCCACCATTTACAAAGGCTATTATTCCGATTCCTCCCGCATGTTTCTGCTGGGCAATGTGGCGGAAGAGACGAGGCGGCTGGTGGAGGTCGCCAAAGAGTGCGTGGAGGTCGGCATCGCCAACACGAAGCCCTGGACCTTCCTGGGAGACATGGGGCACGCAGTGCATCAGCACGCACTTGACAACCGGTATTCCGTCGTCCGCCAGATCGGGGGACACGGCTGCGGCTTCGCCTTCCATGAAGATCCCTGGGTCAGCTATGTGTCAGCTCCCGGCAGCGGAATGCTCATGGTTCCCGGACTCGTCTTCACCATCGAGCCCATGGTCAACATGGGCGGGGATGAGATCTACGAGGATGAAGAGAACCACTGGACCATCTACACGAAGGACGGCAAGCCCTCTGCACAGTGGGAGGTGGAGGTGGCTGTCACGGAGACCGGCTGCGAGATCCTGTGCTACTAAAACGTTTTCGTGCTCTCTGTGCTTCTTTTGCATTATCCACAATGAATCAATTGACAATTCCCGTCTTCTTGGATATATTGATAGTTAAGTCAAAGACATTTATAAAAGAAAGTGTGCAATATTGACGCTATCAACCATCTTTTGAGCAAAGAGGCAGGGATCGATCGATGGAAGAGTTGAGGCCAACAATTACGGAGCGGCGCCGTCAGACTCGCAATAAGATGTATCGGTATATCTACGATGCTGAAGTTCCCGTTAGCAAGCAGCAGATTTCGACATCTATGGGGTATTCCCTGCCCACCGTCCATCAGAATATTGCAGAGCTGCTGGATGCGGGACTGATCCGCCCGGGCGAGGTGCAGAAATCCACGGGAGGAAGGCCCGCCGTCGGCTACACGATCGATGAGACCGTCCGCTTTGCGGTCGGCATCTCTGTCTCCGCGACCCAGCTCCGTTTTCTTGCTACGGATGTCCGTCAGAACGAACTGGCTTATAAACTGGTTCCCTTAAGCTCTTCGGAAGGAGAGAAAATTGGGGAACAGATAGCGAAGGAACTGGAATCCTTTTTTGAGGAGCATGAGCTTGACCAAAAGAAGGTCCTGGGAGTCGGGATCACATTTCCCGGGGTCATTGACCAGGAGAAGGACGTGATTGTCCTGTCTCCCACACTGCGGATTAAGGACATCTCCCTGAGCGCCGTGCGCAGACCCATTCGTTTTCCTGTATTTATTGAAAATGACAGTACAAGCGGCGGTGCTGCTGAATGGCTTGGCCTCACGCTGAAAGAACGCGAGGAGGATTTTGTATATTTATTTCTGGAAAATGGCATCGGCGGGGCAGTTTTTATCGACGGCCACCCCTACCTCGGATCCGAGGGCCGGAGCGGTGAGTTCGGACATATGTGCATTGTTCCGGGCGGCCGCAAATGCAACTGCGGGAAGCTCGGCTGCCTCGAGGCGTATTGCAGTGCTTTCCACTTCACAAGCGACATCGGCCTCACTCCGGAGGAATTCTTTGAAGGGCTCGCGGAAGGGAAAGAGTCTCATCTGGCCCTGTGGGAGGAGAACCTCAATTACCTCTCCATCGCGATTAATAACCTGCGCATGGCTTTTGACTGCAACGTGATCCTGGGCGGGTTTGTCTCCGCTTTTCTGGAACCTTATCTGCCGGCACTCAGACAGAAGTGCGCAGCGCGCAACCCCTTCGAGAACCGGGCGGATTATATTAAGCTGGGGAAGTATCCCACGAAGGCAGGAATGCGCGGAGTGGCATGGCATTTCATGGAAGAATTCATCAACGGAATATAAATACTTAAACGTTTGCGTGAATCTATCTGAAATATAGAAGAGCTTTTTGGATATGTTGATCATAGGCAGGCAGAGACTACTCTCACTGCAGAAACGGTTGGAACAGTTTTAGTGCAGCGACGTCAGAAGGAACAACAGCGCCATACATGGAGAAGCATTTTTGCGCCGGGAATTGCTGCCGGCGTGGTATGTCTGTGTCTTGCGGCATGCGGAGCCCCGAAAGAGCAGCCTGCAGAGGAGACGGATTCGGGAGCGGAGAGCAGTGTGGCGATGCCGGCGGCCTCCCACGGCGACGTCTCCGGGAAGAAAGTGGCTGTCTCCATGCCGTCCGCCGGCGGGCGCTGGATAGAGGAAGGGGAACTGCTCAAGAAGCTGCTTCTGTCCGAGGGGTGCCAGGTGGAGCTGCTCTACACGGAAGAGCCCGGGACAGAGGAGACGGAAGAGGAAGCGCCTGCCTCTTCCCGGCAGGCTGCGAATACACTCGGCCTGATCCGGAACGGCTGCGACGTCCTGATCGTCGCCTCGGAGACTGAGGATGAAGAGCTTGTCCTCTCCCTTGCAGAGGCAAAGAACCAGGGGATTCCGGTGATCGCCTATGACCGCCTGCTGATGAATACGGATGCGGTCAGCTACTATGTCTCCTATGACAGCTACAGGGAGGGGCAGCTGCAGGGCGATTATGTGGCTGCTTCTTTAGGCCTCCTGTCGGCGGACCGCTCGAAGGAGCACCATGTGGAATTTGCCGCCGGTGATCCGGAGGATTACCGCTCCGTCTATCTCTTTAACGGCGCTTACGACACCATGAAGCCTTTCCTCGACGCAGGAGCGCTCAGCGTTCCTTCCGGGCAGGTCACATTTTCCCAGGTGGCTGTTGAAGGAGGGGATGCGGATCACGCGAAGGCGCGCATGGAAAGGATCCTGCAGGACAATTACAGCGCCGACCTTCTGCTCGATGCGGTGATCTGCTCGACGGATAAGGTGGCGGCGGGGGCCGCAGAAGCCTCTTCCTCCAGAAGAGAGGGGAAGCACCAGGTCATCATCACGGGGCTGGGTGCGGAAGAGGAAGCCCTGAAGTATGTGACGGAAGGGAAGCAGTCCATGACCCTCTATGAGGAGAGGCAGCGGGAAGCTGTGGTTGCGGCAGCCCTGGCCTGCAGTCTGCTCACAGGGGATGCATCGGATGCGAACCTGATTGCCGACAGCAGCTGGGATTTCGAGTGCCGCTATGACACGGCCTCTTATGACAACGGCGCGGGAATTGTCCCGTCCTACTTATTGGAACCAATCGTTATCACGGCGGGTAATGTGAGTGAAGCAGCACCAGGAAATGCTGAATAAAATGGAGGGATACACATGCTTTACATCGGAATTGATTTAGGGACTTCGTCGGTAAAGCTCCTGCTCATGGATGAGAAGGGGACCATCAAGAACATTGTGACGAAGGAGTATGAGCTCTTCTTCCCGCATCCCGGCTGGTCGGAGCAGAAGCCCGAGGACTGGGTGAGCGCGATGGTTGAAGGCGTGCGCGAGCTGACCTCTGTGTGCGATCCGGCGGAAGTGGCCGGAATCGGCGCGGGCGGGCAGATGCACGGGCTGGTGGCTCTTGACAAGGACGACAAGGTGCTGCGCCCGGCGATCCTCTGGAACGACGGCAGAACGCAGGAGGAGACCGATTACCTCAATAATGTGATCGGAAAAGAGAAGCTGACAGCACTCACGGGAAATATCGCCTTTGCGGGCTTCACGGCACCGAAGATTCTCTGGATGAAGAAGAATGAGGGAGAGCTCTTTGAGAAGATCGCCAAGATCATGCTCCCGAAGGATTATATCAACTATGTGCTGACAGGTGTTCACTGCACGGACTACTCCGATGCCTCCGGCATGCTGCTTCTCGATGTGGAGCACAAATGCTGGTCCAAGGAGATGCTTGAGATCTGCGGGCTCCGCGAGGACATGATGCCGAAGCTCTTCGAGAGCTATGAAGTCGTCGGCACACTGCTTCCGGAGATGGCCGAAAGGCTTGGGCTCAGACCCGGCGTCAAGGTCGTGGCAGGCGCGGGCGACAACGCGGCAGCTGCCGTCGGAACGGGAGTTGTGGGAGAGGGAGGCTGCAATGTGTCCCTCGGGACTTCCGGAACGGTTTTTATCTCCAGCAAGCAGTTTGGCGTGGATTCCGGAAATGCCCTCCATGCCTTTGCCCACGCAGACGGCGGCTGGCATCTCATGGGCTGCATGCTCTCAGCGGCTTCCTGCTATAAATGGTGGCTGGACGAGATCCTCCATTCTGACGGATACTCGGAGGAGCAGGAGGGGATCACAGATGACAGGCTCGGTGCGAACCACGTCTTCTTCCTGCCTTACCTGATGGGGGAGCGCGCGCCTCACAACGATCCGATGGCGAGATCCTGCTTCATCGGCATGACAATGGATTCCACCCGCAAGGACCTGACCCAGGCGGTTTTAGAGGGCGTGGCCTTCGCCATCCGGGATTCTTTTGAGGCAGCGAAGGCACTCGGCATCAATGTGGAGACCTCCATGATCTGCGGCGGCGGTGCAAAGAGCCCGCTGTGGAAGAAGATCCTGGCAAATGTCCTCGGCATCAAGCTGACTGTTCCCGAGACCGAGCAGGGGCCCGGCTACGGCGGGGCGATCCTGGCGGCGGTTGCCTGCGGGGAGTATTCCTCTGTGGCGGACGCGGTGGCAGTGCTTGTGAAGGTCACTGACACTGTGGAGCCGGATGCAGAGATCACGGCCAGATATGAGAAGAAGTACCAGGCGTTCAGGAGCCTCTATCCGGCCCTGCGCGGCATCTTCCCGACACTGTAGAAACAGCTCGTTCGGCATGCTCATAAGAGATGAGCGGCAGCAGCGCACAAGACAGAATTGGAGCAAGGCGGCTTATGAATGACGATGGCAATAAGAATGGGATCAGGACGGTGCTTCTTGCACTGGTATCCGCTTACATCATCTATCTCGGAGTCGGTATTCTCCAGGCGAATGCCCGGGGGGAGGAGGGACTCCCGAGCTGGGCGGCCATCCTGTTCGGAGTGTTCTTCATCATTTCAGGAGTCGCATACATGATTTTCCTGCTGCGCAGGTATATGCAGGCGAAGGCTGAAGAGGATGCGGAAGGAACGGCTTCTTTGAGCAAGGATGCGGCCGGTGAGCCGGAAGCCGGAGAAGCAGAGGAAGAGAAAGAGAATGAGAATCATACGGTTCCGGAAGATGCGGTGACAGAAGAATCCGCACAGGAACCGATTGAGGATAAAACGTAACTGTCATTTCATGAATCACACATTATATTTTAAGGAAGGAAAAAGAACATGAAGAACACACCTAAGATCAAAATCGGCATTGTCGGCGTGAGCCGGGACTGTTTCCCTGCGTCTCTGACCAAGACGAGAAGAGAAGCTCTTGTGAAGGCGTACACCGAGAAGTACGGCGCGGAAGACATCTATGAATGTCCCATCACGATCATCGAGAGCGAGATCGACATGGTCAATGCCCTCGACGACATCAAGAAGGCCGGCTGCAATGCGCTCTGCGTCTTCCTCGGCAATTTCGGCCCCGAGATCTCCGAGACACTTCTTGCGAAGCATTTCTGCGGCCCGAAGATGTTCGTGGCAGCGGCGGAAGAGGACAATGCGGTTCTCTGCTCTGACCGCGGCGACGCTTACTGCGGCATGCTCAATGCCAGCTACAACCTGCAGCTGCGCAATGTCAAGGCTTATATCCCCGAGTATCCGGTGGGCGATGCCGGCGAGTGCGCTGACATGATCCATGAGTTCCTGCCGATCGCAAGAGCGGTGTATGCACTGCAGAACCTGAAGATCATATCCTTCGGCCCCAGACCGATGAACTTCCTCGCATGTAACGCTCCGA
>CADCQE010000258.1 GCA_902803505.1 uncultured Lachnospiraceae bacterium
CGGCGGCAGCACCCGGGAGCTGGAACTGGAGCGCACGAAGCTCCGGGAGCGGATGGACGAGCTGTCAAAGAATGTGAAGGGCGTCGCGGACGGCGAGAAGGAGAAAGGGAAGCTCACGGCTGCGGATCTGCAGATCGGTGATCTGGTGAAGGTCATCAGCCTCGGGCTCAAGGGAACGGTCAGCACGCTGCCGGACAACAAGGGCTATCTCTTTGTGACGCTGGGTGTGATGCGCACGAAGGTGAAGCTGGACGATCTGATCAAGCTGGACGAGGAGGAGATCACCGCTCCGAACCTCAAGCGCACTTCTTCGGGGAAGATCAGCATGGCCAAGAGCCTGTCCATCTCCCAGGAGATCAATCTTCTGGGGAAGACGGTGGACGAGGCCTGTAATGAGCTGGACAAGTACCTCGACGACGCGGCCCTCGCCCACCTGGAGACCGTGCGCATCGTCCACGGCAAGGGGACCGGCGCGCTCCGCGCAGGTGTCCACAAGTACCTCAAGCGCAATAAGCATATCAAGTCCTTCCGGCTCGGGGAGTTCGGCGAGGGCGACGCCGGGGTGACGATCGCTGCACTCAAGTGACGGATCATTCATACTGCCTGGGCTTGTCGAGATAGCGGACATGGCGGGGATAGAGGATCTTTCTGGCTTTGGATTCAGTGAGGATGCCGATCACAGCGCATTCAACTCCCTCTGCCCTCAGCTTCCACTCAATCCCATGGGCGTCGTAAGCAGCGACGAGGTATGCACCTGTTGCGTCGGCATAGTAGGGATCAATATGATATTTCTCACAGATCTCGATCGTCTTCTGGCGGATCGGGATCTTTCGGATATCGACTTCCATGCCGCTGTGGAGGGCCTCGCCCAGATCCCAGAGACCCTTCAGAACACCACCGGCCCCCAGGGGGACAAATGCTGCAGTGGGGACGGTTCTTTTTGCGTCAGAAAATGCTGCGATGGGGACGGTTCTTACTGCACCATTTTCATCTGAAAATGATACAGTAAGAACCGTCCCCATCGCAGCATTTTCCGGGTCAGCTGCAAGCAAATCCACTGCCGCCTTACAGGCGGCAGTGCCAATCATCAAGATCGATGCGATCACTGGACCATGGGCAGCACCATCGTCAGTACCATCGTGACTGCAAGAATCACTGCGATGATCGCGACGACGATGCGCTGAGTCTTTCTGTTCATCATAAGGCAATTTCTCCTTTATAAAGCATTACTTCTGTCTGTTCGTCTGTTGCTGCGGTCTCTCACTCCGCCCCTTCGAGAGGATAGCGGTCTGTCAGGGTCTTAACGATCGCGGCTGCCTCCGGGATGTTGTCCTCAGAGTCCGCCACGAGGCGGATCGCTTTGGCGATATCCTTCATGTCCCCGGTATTCAGGCCGCGGGTGGTGACGGCCGGTGTCCCGATGCGGACACCGGAGGTGACAAATGGAGACTCCGGATCCCGTGGCACTGTGTTCTTGTTCGCGGTGAGGTGCGCGTCATCCATGCGCTTCTCCAGAACCTTTCCAGTTAATCCTGTCCCTCTGAGGTCGAGAAGCATCAGGTGATTGTCCGTCCCTCCCGAGACGAGATTCATGCCGTCAGCCATCAGCGCCTCCGCCAGGGCTTTCGCATTCTCCACGACGCGGCGCGCATAGTCCGCATAAGCGGGCTGCAGGTTCTCATAGAGCCCGACTGCCTTCGCCGCGATGGAATGCATCTGGGGCCCGCCCTGGGTTCCCGGGAAAATGCCCTTGTTGAGCCCATGCTCCCTGGCAAATTCAGCGGAGCTCAGGATCATGCCGCCGCGGGGTCCCCGGAGGGTCTTGTGCGTCGTCGTAGTAACAACATCGGCGTAAGGGATGGGCGTGGGGTGATACCCCGTCGCCACAAGCCCGGCGATGTGAGCCATATCCACCATGAGGTACGCGCCCACCTTATCGGCGATCTCTCTCATGCGCTTAAAATCGATGATCCGGCAATAAGCGCTGGCGCCGGCGATGATCATCTTCGGGCGGCACTCCAATGCAATGCGCTCGCACGCGTCGTAGTCGATGAAGCCGTTCTCATCCACGCCGTAGGGAACCTGGTGGAAATATTTTCCGGAAATGTTCACCGGCGAGCCATGGGAGAGATGCCCTCCCTCATCGAGGCTCATCCCCATGTAGGTGTCCCCCGGCTGCAGAAGTGCGAAGAACACGGCCATATTGGCCTGGGCGCCGGAATGAGGCTGGACATTCGCAAAGGTGCAGCCAAAGAGCTTCTTTGCGCGCTCGATGGCGAGGGTCTCGACGGCGTCGACGCATTCGCATCCGCCGTAGTAGCGGTGTCCCGGATAGCCCTCAGCGTACTTGTTCGTAAGAACGCTGCCCAGAGCCGACATCACGGCTTTGCTGGCCCAGTTCTCAGAAGCAATGAGCTCAAGATGGGAATTCTGTCTGTCAAATTCCGCCTGAATCAGCTGCGCGATCTCCGGATCGACCTTTGCGATGTCTTCAAGTGAGTACATGATGGTATTTCTCCTCTCTTCTTGTGTTCTTAAAGCGCTTCGTCAGCAACTGTGTAACACTTATTTTGTTAAAATTCACGGCCCCTCCCGCTACAGGCCACAGACCATCCGTGCTTCGCACGTATGTCGCAGCGAAAGCTGCTTATGTCTGAGGCTGTAG
>CADCQE010000259.1 GCA_902803505.1 uncultured Lachnospiraceae bacterium
CGCGGGCTTCGATGCCGCCCACGGATCGCTGATGGCGAAGTACAATATTCTTGGCAACCAGATGTATCCGGAGCTCTCTAAGGAGCTGGGATTTTCCTATATCAATAACGGATCCTTGGTGCTGGCTCTCAGTGAGGAGGACATCCCCAAGCTGGAAGCGCTCAAGGAAAATGGAGAAAAGAACGGTGTAAAGGACCTGGAGATCGTGGACCGCAAGCGCCTGAAGGAGCTGGAGCCCAGCATCGGCCATGTCCCCGTAGCGGCCCTTTACGCGCCCACTGCCGGCATCGTCTGTCCCTTCGGGGCGACGGTGGCATTTGCAGAAAATGCTTTTACGAACGGGGTGGAATTCCGCTTCAACACCGAAGTCAAGGGCCTCACTCCGGCGAAGGACGAAGAGGGAAGGCCCTGTTGGGTGGTCCAGACCTTGGAAGGCTCCGTGAGGACCCGGGCTGTCATCAATGCGGCCGGAGTGTACTCGGACATCCTCCACAATATGGTCTCCTCCCACAAGATCCACATCACCCCGAGGCGTGGAGACTATCTGCTCCTGGACCGCAGAACCGGCGGCTATGTGAAGCATACGGTCTTCCAGGTGCCGGGCAAATACGGGAAAGGAGTGCTGGTCTCCCCTACGGTCCACGGGAATACCATTGTCGGGCCCACGGCGGAGGACATCGACGACAAAGAGGGGAATAATACGACCTCCGAGGGCTTCGACGACCTCATGGAGAAGGCGGGACTCGCTTTCGACGATCTCCCCCTGCGGGACGTCATCACCAGCTTTGCGGGGCTTCGGGCCCACGAGGAGCGGCACGATTTCATTCTCGGCGAAGTCGCCGATGCACCGGGCTTCTTCGACTGTGCGGGCATCGAGTCCCCGGGACTTACGGCGGCACCGGCACTGGGACTGGAGCTCTCCGATATGCTCGCGAAGTATCTGTCCCTGGACAGGAACCCTGACTTTAACGGCCACAGGGACGGGTTCCTCAATCCGAAGGCTCTTCCCCTGGAGGAGCTCGCGAAGCTGATTGAGGAGAAGCCGGAATACGGGCGCATTGTCTGCCGCTGCGAGCAGGTCAGTGAGGGAGAGATCCTCGACGCCATCCGCAGGCCTCTCGGGGCGAGGAGCCTCGACGGCGTCAAGCGCCGCGTGCGCGCCGGCATGGGCCGCTGACAGTCCGGCTTCTGCTCCCCGAGGATCATGGATATCCTCGCGGAGGAATGGGGCGTAGACGTCGCGGATATCACGAAGGCGGGCGGTCACTCCGAAGTGATCGTGGGCCTCGTCAAGGATCGGTTTTGACCACTGAGAGATCGTAGAAGAGAGGAATTCATATATGGATAGAACAGCCTATAATCTGATCATTATCGGAGGCGGGCCGGCGGGCCTTGCTGCCGCGGTTTCCGCCTATGACGCCGGCGAGAGGAGCATATTGATCCTGGAGCGGGACACCCGTCTGGGCGGCATATTGAACCAGTGCATCCACAACGGCTTCGGCCTCCACACCTTCCAGGAGGAGCTGACCGGTCCCGAGTACGCCCAGAGATACATTGACAAGGTAGTGGAGCGGGGCATCGAATACAGATTGGACACGATGGTGATGTCCCTGGAAATGGGCGAAAACAAGCTCAAGGAGATCATGGCGGTCAGCGAACAGGAGGGCCTGAGGCTCTACTCGGCAAAGGCCGTGGTGCTCGCTATGGGCTGCCGCGAGAGAAGCCGCGGGGCCCTCAACATCCCGGGCTTCCGCCCCGCCGGTGTCTTCTCCGCCGGAACGGCCCAGCGGCTGGTCAATATCGAGGGCTACCTTCCCGGGCGCAGGGTCGTCATCCTGGGCTCGGGCGACATCGGGCTCATCATGGCCAGGCGCATGACGCTCGAGGGCGCGAAGGTCCTGGTCTGCGCAGAGCTGATGCCCTATTCCGGAGGCTTGAAGCGGAATATCGTCCAGTGCCTCGATGATTATCATATTCCCCTGAAGCTCTCCCACACAGTGGTCCGCATCGAAGGCAAGGAGAGAGTGGAGGGCGTCGTGATCGCCGAGGTCGGACCCGACCGCAAGCCGATCCCCGGGACGGAGGAGCATTATGACTGCGACACGCTGCTGCTGTCCGTGGGCCTGCTCCCGGAAAATGAATTGACGATCACCCTGGGAGCTGAGATGAGCCGGGTTACGAACGGACCGGTGGTCAACGAGTCTCTGGAGACTTCTGTCCCGGGTGTCTTCGCAGCCGGAAATGTGCTCCACGTCCACGACCTGGTGGATTATGTCTCGGAGGAGGCCGGGAAGGCCGGCGAGAGCGCCGCGCTCTACATCGCGGACAGCGCTGAGCTTGAGGAGGGCGCGCCGCGCATCCCGATCGAATTCGAGGGAGGCGTCCGCTACACTGTTCCTTCCGCAGTTGCTCCGGATCGAGTGAAGAAGTGGCTGAAGATCCGCTTCCGTGTCGGAGACGTGATGCAGAACCGCAAGGTGGCGCTCTACCTTAACGGCGAGCTCGCCGTCGCCAAGAAGCGCCGCGTCATGGCTCCCGGCGAGATGGAGGAGCTGGTGCTGACCGAGAAGATTCTCGATGCGCATCCGGACCTGAAGCGCATTGAGCTGAAAGTGGAGGAGGACGCGTGATGATTACGAAAAATCTGACCTGCATCGGCTGCCCGCTGGGCTGCCAGATCGAAGTGCTGATGCAAGAAAACGGCGAAATTGCGCTGATTACCGGCAACACCTGCCAGCGGGGCGAGAAATATGCGCGCAAAGAAGTCACTGCGCCCACCCGCATCGTGACCAGCTCCGTACACGTCTACGGGAGCCGCAAGGGTGAGCGGACCGTGCCCCTCAAGACCGCCTCAGACATTCCCAAGGAGAAGATCATGGATGTGATCCGGGACCTGCGGGGCGTGTCCGTTCCATGCCCGGTGCATATCGGCGATGTGATCATGCGGGACATAGCGGGAACCGGAGTGGATGTTGTCGCAACGAAGGAAGTGGAGTAAAGTAGAAGTGGCTCATCCGGGATGATTCTTGTGCAGCAAGTCATCCTATCCCACTTGAAAGGAATATCATAGATAAATGGATCAAAGCAAAATCAGAAATTTCTGCATCATCGCCCACATTGACCACGGCAAGAGCACTCTGGCGGACCGGATCATCGAGCACACCGGTCTCCTGACAGAGCGGGAGATGCAGGACCAGGTGCTCGACAATATGGAGCTGGAGCGGGAGAGGGGCATTACGATCAAGGCCCAGACCGTCCGGACCATTTACAAGGCGGGCGACGGGGAGGAGTATGTCTTCAACCTGATCGATACGCCCGGCCATGTCGACTTCAACTATGAGGTCTCCCGCTCCCTCGCCGCCTGCGACGGGGCGGTGCTGGTGGTGGATTCCACACAGGGCGTGGAGGCGCAGACCCTTGGCAATGTCTACCTCGCCCTCGACCACGACCTGGAGATCCTGCCGGTCATCAATAAGATCGACCTGCCCAGTGCCCAGCCTGACGAGACGGCCCAGGAGATTGAGGACGTCATCGGGCTGGAGGCCATGGACTGCCCCCGCATCTCGGCGAAGACCGGGCTGAACGTCCACGAGGTGCTGGAGTCGATCGTTAAGGTGCTCCCTCCCCCGCAGGGCGATGAGCATAAGCCTCTCAAGGCTTTGATCTTTGACTCCGTCTACGACAGCTATCGGGGAGTTATTGTCTTTGTGCGCATCTTCGACGGCTCTGTCCGCCGGGGAACGCATATCCGGATGATGGCCACGGGGGCGGACTTTGAGGTGACCGAGGTCGGCATCTTCGGAGCCGGGAAATTCATCCCGGCAGAGGAGCTCAGTGCCGGAATGGTGGGCTATCTGGAGGCCAGCATCAAGGACATGAAGCAGACCCGTGTAGGCGATACCGTCACAGAGTATTCCAATCCCTGTGAAGAGGCCCTGCCCGGCTACAAGGAGCCGCTGCCCATGGTGTACTGCGGCATTTACCCCGCAGAGACGCCGCGCTATCCCGATCTCAGGGATGCGCTGGAGAAGCTGCAGCTCAACGACGCATCGCTGCAGTACGAGCCGGAGACCTCCCAGGCCCTGGGCTTTGGATTTCGCTGTGGATTCCTGGGACTGCTCCATCTCGATGTCATCACGCAGCGGCTCGAGCGGGAATACGATCTCGACCTGATCACGACCGCGCCGAGCGTCATTTACAAGATCTATAAGACGGACGGCACTGTCCTGGATATTACGAACCCCACCAACATGCCGGACCCCTCCGAGATCGAGCACATGGAGGAGCCCATGGTGAAGGCGGAGATCATGGTGACGACAGAGTACATCGGTCCCATCATGACCCTCTGCCAGGAGCGGCGCGGTGTCTATGAGGAGACCGAATATATCGAGACCACGAGGGCCGTGCTGCGCTACAAGATGCCCCTCAATGAGATCATCTATGATTTCTTTGATGCCTTAAAGAGCAGGTCCAGGGGCTACGCCTCCTTCGACTATGAATTTTGCGGCTACGAGCGGAGTGAGCTCACGCGGCTGGATATCCTTGTGAATCACGAGCCCGTGGATGCGCTCTCCTTCATCGTGTATGCGCCCAATGCCTACAAGCGGGGCTCCCAGATGTGCGAGAGGCTGAAAAAAGAGATCCCGCGGCAGCTCTTTGACATTCCGATCCAGGCCGCCATCGGCTCCAAGATCATCGCCCGCGAGACCGTCCGCCAGTTGAGGAAAGACGTCCTCGCAAAATGCTACGGCGGCGACATTTCCAGAAAGCGGAAGCTTCTTGAGAAGCAGAAGGAAGGAAAGAAGAAGATGCGGGAGATCGGAAATGTGGAGGTGCCCAAGGAGGCCTTCCTCAACGTCCTGAAGCTGGATGAGGAGTAGGATTCATGAACCGCTGCGGCGGAAAAAGCAATTCGAGATTGGAGTGACCGGTGAAAGAGATTGGCCTGTATCTGCATTTTCCTTTCTGCGTGAAGAAGTGCGCTTATTGCGACTTTCTGTCCTTCCCGACGACGGAGGACGTCAAGAAGATTTACGCAGCTTCCCTGATCCGTGAGATCCGCGCCTATGCGGAGGCCGCGGCGGACTGCACTGTGACCAGCGTCTTTCTAGGCGGGGGCACGCCTTCGATCATGCCGCCTTCCCAGCTGAGGTCGGTCTTTCACGCCCTCCTGGACAGCTTCCGCATCGCCCCGGATGCAGAGATCTCCATGGAAATGAATCCGGGGACTGTCAACGAAGGGAACCTGTCTTTTATTTTCGATTATGTAAACCGAGTGAGCCTAGGGGTCCAGTCCTTCCGGGATGAGGAGCTGCTTCTCCTTGGGCGCATCCACAGCGCGGAGCAGGCGGTGCGCAGCATTGAGCTGCTGCGGAAGAGCGGGGTAAAGAACCTGAATCTGGACCTCATGTCCGGGATTCCCGCCCAGACCGCAAAGAGCTGGGAGGAGACGCTTCGGAGGGCTCTGGAGTTTGAGCCGGAGCACATCAGCGCCTACAGCCTCATTGTCGAAGAGGGGACGGAGTTCCGGAAGCGGCAGAAGGCCGGAAAGCTGTCGCTGCCGGACGAGGAGACAGAGCGGGAGATGTACCGCATAAGCGGGGAAATACTTGAGGGAGCCGGCCTCCTGCAATATGAATTTTCCAATTATGCGCGGGAAGGCTTTCGCTGCCGCCACAATGTGCGCTACTGGAAGCGGGGCGATTATCTGGGCCTGGGGCTCGGCGCTGCTTCGCTCTTTGACGGGAAGCGGTGGCACAACACAAGGAACCTGGAGCATTATTTCGCCCACAGCGCGGACCCGGGACAGATCGTCTGTGAACTGGAGCAGCTGGACAAGCGGGCGGAGATTGAAGAGTTTCTGTTTCTCGGGCTGCGGATGCGGGACGGGGTCTCGGAAGCGGAATTCCGGCAGGCCTTTGGACTTGAGCTCCGCGACATCTACGGAGAGGTGATCGACAGGCAGACCGGAGAGGGACTTCTTGCTGCAGAGGAAGAGCGGATCTTCCTGACGCCCCGGGGCATAGATATCAGCAATGTAGTGCTGGCTGAGTATCTGCTGTCCTGACTTTATTGCGCTTACAGGAAAATAATGTTATGATTTCAGTCTGTATGAGCAGGAAGGCTCTGCAGCTGGGGCTAGAACGCTGCGGAAGGCATTTTTTATTTTTGGATATCAACTATGCTGCAAAATCAAGTATTTCTCTTATTTCTTGTTTTCACACTCGGATACGCTCTCGGCAGGATCAGGATCAGGGGGGTCACCCTGGGGACCGCCGGAATACTAATCGTTGCTCTTGTGTTCGGGCATTTTGGCTGTGAGCTTGTCTCCTTCGTCCAGAATATCGGGCTGGTCGGATTTGTGACGGCTGTCGGGTTCATAGCGGGACCGGGGTTCTTCAAGATCTTTTTGGGGAAGGCAAAAGCGTTTATTATCATTGGGGTGAGCATCATTGTCTCCGCCTGCCTCACCTGTCTCCTGATCATCTGGCTCACCCGGATGTCAGCACCGCTGGGTCTGGGACTTCTGACCGGATCCCTGACGACTACGCCGGGACTCGCTGCCGCTATAGAGTCCACCGGTTCGGATGTCGCCTCTGTCGGGTACGGGATTGCCTATCCCTTCGGAGTGATCAGTGTTGTCATCTTCGTGCAGATACTGCCGAAGCTGATGCACATCGATCTGGAGAAAGAGAAGCAGAAGCTGAGGGAACAGATCAAGAGCGAACCAAAGGCCCTCCCGGCGAATCTCATTTCCATCGATGCCCACGGGCTCTTCCCCTTTGCACTGGCCGTTGTACTGGGCCTCTTGATCGCTTCGATCAAGATTCCGCTCCCTAAGGGCGGGGAATTCTCCCTGGGTTCAAGCGGGGGACCGCTCTTTGCGGGCATCCTGCTCGGGTATTTTCAGAGGATCTGGCGCTTTGACTTCCGCATCAGGAAGGAGACGCTCGTCACGATCCGGGAGATCGGCCTTGCCTTCTTTCTTGCGGGCGCCGGAATGAAGGCTGGAAAGGGTTTTGTGGAAGTGCTGATGCAGAACGGCCCGATTCTCTTCTTCTATGGCGCACTGATGGCAATCGTCCCGCTTCTCGTCGGGACTCTTGTGGCGCGGAAACTCTTTAAGCTGGATATGCTGGATTCCCTCGGCTCCATCTGCGGCGGGATGACGAGCACACCCGCGCTGGGCGCGCTGATTTCCTCCAGCGGGACCGACGATGTGACCAGCTCGTATGCTGCGACGTATCCGGCTGCCCTGGCTACGATTGTGCTGCTGGTGGAGCTCATTGGGAGCTATATGGCGTGAGAATGCTGCACCTAGTACCTCGCAGCCTCCCCGCCGCCGGTGCACACAGTCACGAAATACACCTCCCGGACCCCGGCGGCCTTCAGGACCATGGCGCAGGCGTCGAGCGTGCTCCCCGTGGTGAGGATGTCGTCCACGAGAAGGACTCGTCCGGGCAGCGCCTCCTCCTTCACGGCAAATGCTCTGCGGAGATTCTTCTTGCGGCCCTTCCGGTCCAGGCCCCACATCGCTGTGGTCTGGTCGACCCGCAGCAGCACATCCGTGCGCAGGGGAATGCCGCTTAAGGAGGAGATCTCCCTGGCCAGGAGCTCGGCCTGGTTGTACCCCCGCGCTCTCAGCCGCTTTTCGTGAACGGGGACCGGGAGGATGCACCCGGGCTCCCAGCGCTTAAGCTCCCGCCTCGCGTAGAGATAGAGCAGCCGCCCCAGCACACTCCCGTACTCAGCCCTGCCTTTGTTCTTAAATAAGCGGATCGTCTCCCGCAGCTTGTCGTCGTAGACGAATGCGGAGCACCCTTCCTCGAAGCTCCTGCGCGTCTCCATGCAGTCCTCGCAGAAGACCTGGGCTTCGTCCACCGGCTTGCCGCATTTTCTGCAGCGCGGCTCCTCCACGTAGGGGAGCTCCTCCAGACATCCGGGACAGGCATCCTTCCCAACAGGGGCCACGTCATGGCAGAAGGGGCAGCGCCGCGGGTAGAGGAGGTCCACCGCCGTCCGGCCCGCCTGAATCAGCGGGCTCATAGGTCCCGTCCTTCCTGTCCGTCTGCGGGGAGAGGATCCGCCATCTCAAGGATCCTGAGGTCCAGCGAGGTATAGCGCCCGAGCTCTGATTCGTTGTGGATCATGGCCTCCACAGTCTCGCTGCTGCCGAGGATGATCACACATTGCCTCGCCCTGGTGACAGCCGTGTACAGAAGATTCCTGGTCATCAGCATCTTCGGCCCGCCAAGCAGCGGAAGGAGCACAGCGGGGTATTCACTTCCCTGGGATTTGTGGATTGTCACGGCATAGGCGTGCTCCAGGTCCTCGAGGCTGCCGAAAGGATAATCCACCATCCGCCCGTCATCGAACTCGATCTCCATGTATTTTCCGAATTCGTCGATACTTCTGAGGATTCCCATATCGCCATTGAAAATGCCGCTCCCGGAGGCCTTCAGGATCCGGTTCCGCCCCCTCACCTCCCATACGAGCTCGTAGTTGTTGCGCGTCTGCATGACTTTGTCGCCGACACGGAAGATCTTGTCCCCGCTCTCTTTCTCCTGCTTGTGACTGTCCGGCGGATTCAGATAGGACTGGAGGACGGCGTTGAGCCGCTCCACGCCCAAAGGTCCCTTCCTCATCGGTGTCAGGACCTGGATGTCAAAGGGCTGCGCATGGACATAAGACGGCAGCTTATCCCGCACCAGCAGAATCATATTGCTGATGATGTGGTTTGGATCGCTTCGCTTTAAGAAGAAGAAATCCTTACTCTTATTATCAAGGGAAATGTCTTCACCGCGGTTGATCTTATGGGCATTGACGACGATATCCGACGATCCGGCCTGGCGGAAGATCCGGTTCAGGTAGACGGATGGAAATGCCCTTGACGCAAGGAGATCCCTGAGCACGGCGCCTGCCCCGACAGAGGGGAGCTGGTCCACATCTCCCACCAGGATCAGCCTGGTGCCCACGGCCACTGCGGAGAGCAGAGAGTGGAAGAGGAAGAGATCCACCATGGACATTTCGTCGATGATGATGACATCGGCTTCCAGGGGGTTGTCCTCATTTCTCTCAAAGATGACCCGCTCCATCTCTCCGTCGGACATGCTGCTGATCTCCAGGAGCCGGTGGATTGTGGAGGCCTCATAGCCCGTGGTCTCGGTCATCCGCTTCGCGGCCCGCCCGGTGGGTGCCGCGAGCATGATGCTAAGATCGGAAGCGGAAAAATAGCGGATCATTTCGTTGATGGTGGTGGTCTTCCCCGTGCCGGGCCCGCCTGTCAGGATCACGACACCGTTCATCGCAGCGAGGGCCACGGCCCGCCGCTGCTCCTCCTCGAGGACGATGCCGCTCTTTTTGGAGAGACGGTCCACGTCTGCCAGCACGTCCTCTTCCCGGGGCCCCATCGGGCGGGAGAGCTCCAGCAGCTTTCTTGCGGCGCCAAGCTCCAGGTAGTAGAACTGGGCGTAGTAGACGATGCGGGTGCCTGTGCCGCCGTTCTCCTGCTGGCGGAGGATAATCCTGCGGTCAATGGACAGATCCGCCAGGGCCTCCTGCACGGACTCTCTTTCCACCGACAGGAGCTCCATGGATCTGCAGACCAGTTCCTCCTCGGGGAGATAGACGTTCCCCTCGCCGGCTGCCAGTGAGAGGGTGTAGAGGATGCCGCTGCGGATGCGGTGGAGGGAGTGGGCGTTGATCCCGGCTCTTGCGGCAATGCGGTCCGCGGTCAGGAAGCCGATTCCGTCGATGTCGTCGGCGAGGCGGTAGGGATTCGTCTTCAGGACCTCGTAGATCTCTTCTCCGTATTTCCGGTAAATGCGGATGCTCATTTTCAGGCTGATGCCGAATCCCTCGAGGAACATCATGGCCTGGCGCATACCGGCCATGGAGGCAAGGGTCTCGGCGATCTCCCGGGCTTTTCTGAGACTGATTCCCTTGATCTCGGCGAGGCGCTCCGGCTCCTCCTCCATGATGCGCAGGGTGTCGTCCCCGAAGTGCTTCACGATGCGGGCGGCCAGGGCCTTGCCGATTCCTTTCACGGCGCCGGAGCCCAGGTAGATCTCAATGGCCTCCGCGGTCTCGGGGGCCCGGAAGGAATAATTCTCCACCTTGAACTGCCTGCCGTAGGAGTAGTGATCCGTATAGCGGCCCTCCGCCTCGATCCCGATTCCTTCCTCAATATGCGCAAAGAAGCCGACGCATGTCAGCTCCTCCTGCTCCTTTGTGATCGCAAAGACCGTGTATCCGTTCTCTTCATTCCGGTAGATAATATGCTCGACGATGCCGCTGATCTTCTCTTCCATATCTCCTCTGTAAGCGCTGGATTCTATACTGCATAACCCTGATCATATTCGAAGGCATTGAATTTGTTTCACTGCAGGAAGACTAGCCGAAATTCATTTTATCGTTACGATTCACGGCCCCTCCCGCTACCGTCAGTAGTCCATGCGCCCAAGGCGGTCCATCAGCTCCACGTAATTCCCGGCACCTACGGCCACGCAGTCCGCCGGGTTCTCGGCGATCATGACATTGATGCCGGTGCGCTCCTCGATGAGCTCGGTGAGCCCGTCCAGCATGGAGCCTCCGCCTGTGAACACGATTCCGCGGGTCGTGATATCCGCGGCCAGCTCCGGAGGTGTCTTCTCCAGGACGCTGTGCACGGTGTCTGCGATCTGGGACGTGCTGTCGTGCAGTGCCTCCCGGATCTCTTCTGAGGTCACGGAGACCGTCTTCGGCAGCCCTGTCATGACGTTGCGGCCACTCACCTGCATGGCCTCGCCTTTCGGCCTCTTGTAGCAGGTGCCGATCCGGATCTTAACCGCTTCGACCTGTTCATTTCCGATGAAGAGACTGTGGTTGCGGCGGATGCTCCTTGCGATCATTTCATTAAATGTGGCTCCGGCGATCTTCAGCGAGTTCGAGATCACGGGGGCTCCGAGGGAGATTACGGCCACGTCCGTGGTGCCGCCGCCCACGTCGACGATCAGGTTCCCCACGGGCTTTGTGATGTCGATGCCGGCCCCGATGGCGGCAGCCACCGTCCCTTCCACGATGGTCACTTCCCGGGCGCCGGACTGGTAGGCCGCTTCCTCTACGGCGCGGCGCTCGACTTCGGTCACGCCGCTGGGCATGCAGATGCTGATGTAGGGCTTCCGGAACATCTGGCGGCCCATGGCCACCTGGATGTAATGCCACATGAGCTTCTCCGTCACCGAGTAGTCGGAGATGGTCCCCGCCTTGAAGGGACGGACCGCGACGATGCTGCCCTGGGCCCTGGAGACCAGCTGGCGGGCCTCCTCGCCGTAGGCGATGATCTTGTCATTTTCTTTGTCGTAGGCGACCATCGTCGGCTCATGGACAATGATGCCCTTGCCGCGGTACCAGATCGCAATATTGGATGTGCCGAGATCAATTCCGATGTCTGTTGCCGGCATGATTCTTACCCCCTCATTCTTTACCTTAGCATCCTGCCCACGTACTCCCCGGTATGCGAAGCAGCTTCCTGCGCCACCTCTTCAGGAGTGCCGCAGGCGACAAGCGTACCGCCCCGGTCACCGCCCTCCGGTCCTAAGTCAATAATGTAATCTGCCGTCTTGATGACGTCAAGGTTATGTTCCACAACGACGAGCGTATTGCCCTGGTCTGTCAGGCGCTGGAGGATCTCGATCAGCTTGTGGACGTCCGCAAAATGGAGCCCCGTAGTGGGTTCGTCCAGAATATAGATCGTCTTCCCCGTGGAGCGGCGGGACAGCTCCGTGGCCAGCTTGATGCGCTGCGCTTCGCCTCCGGACAGCTGCGTGGACGGCTGGCCGAGTCGGATATATGACAGGCCCACATCATAGAGGGTCTGGATCTTGTTTCGGATGCGGGGGACATTTTCAAAAAATGTCAAAGCCTCCTCCACTGTCATGTCGAGGACGTCGTAGATGCTCTTGCCCTTGTATTTGACGTCCAGGGTCTCCCTGTTGTAGCGCTTGCCGTGGCAGACTTCGCAGGGAACATATACGTCCGGCAGGAAATGCATCTCAATCTTGATGATGCCGTCACCCTGGCAGGCCTCACAGCGGCCGCCCTTAACGTTGAAGGAGAAGCGGCCCTTCTTGTAGCCGCGCATCTTCGCGTCGGTGGTGGCGGCATAGAGATCCCGGATGAGGTCGAAGACACCGGTGTAGGTGGCGGGATTCGAGCGGGGAGTCCGGCCGATGGGGGACTGGTCGATGTTGATGACCTTGTCCAGCTGGCGGATCCCGAGGATATCCTTGTGCTTCCCGGGCGTCTCGAAGGCGCGGTTCAGGTCCCGGGCCAGACGCTTGTAGAGGATCTCGTTGATGAGGGAGCTCTTGCCCGAACCGGACACACCGGTGACGCAAGTGAATACGCCCGTGGGCAGGTCCACATCGATGCTTTTGAGGTTGTTGACAGCAGCTCCGAGGATCTTCAGCCAGCCCTTTGGCTTGCGCCTTGTCCCGGGAACCGGAATGCGGAGCTTTCCGCTCAGGTACTGCCCGGTGACGGACTCCTTGCAGCGCATGATGTCCTTGGCCGTGCCCTGGGCCACCAGCATCCCGCCGTGCTCCCCGGCGCCCGGCCCGATGTCCACAACGCAGTCGGCGGCGCGGATCGTGTCCTCGTCGTGCTCCACGACGATCAGGGTATTGCCGAGGTCCCTGAGGTTCTGCAGGGTGGCAAGGAGCTTGTCGTTGTCCCTCTGGTGGAGGCCGATGCTCGGCTCATCCAGGATGTAGGCGACACCGACGAGACCGGAGCCGATCTGGGTTGCCAGGCGGATGCGCTGTGCCTCGCCGCCGGAGAGTGTCGCAGTGGCCCGGGAGAGGGTCAGGTAATCGAGGCCCACATCATTGAGGAACTGGACGCGGGAGTGGATCTCTTTGAGGATCTGCCGGCCTATGGCCAGCTGGTGCTCCGTCAGAGTGAGCTTGTCCACAGCCTTGAGGAGCTTCGCAACAGGGAGCTCTGTCATGGCAATGATGTTATATTCGCCGACAGTGACGGCGAGGGAAGAGGGCTTCAGTCTCTGCCCTCCGCAGACGGAGCAGGGAGTGATGCGCATGAATTTTTCATATTCGGATTTGCTCCATTCGGACGCGGTCTCCCGGTAGCGCCGCTCCATATTTTGGATCAGTCCCTCGAAGGTGACGTCGTATACCCCCACTCCCCTCTGTCCGGTATAGTGCACTTTTACGGAGCGGTCGGAGCCGTAGATCAGCATTTTCTGAACTGAGGCCGGCAGCTTTCCAAAGGGTGTCGACAGGCTGAAGCTGTACTCTTCGGCCAGCGCGGTCAGGATCGCGTTGGTGAAGCTCCCCTTGTCCGCCGCGCTCTGCCAGCCGGTGACGATGATGCAGCCCTCGTCGATCGACATACTCTTGTCCGGGATCATGAGATCCGGGTCGAATTCCATCTTATAACCGAGGCCCGTGCACTCCGGACAGGCCCCGTAGGGATTGTTGAAGGAGAAGCTCCGGGGCTCGATCTCTTCGATGCTGATGCCGCAGTCGGGGCAGGCGAAGTTGGAGGAGAGATTCAGGAAGCTCCCGTCCATCTTATCCACTACAAGCAGTCCGCCCGTGAGGCCGAGCACGGTCTCAATGGAGTCGGTGAGCCGCTTCTCTATGCCTTCTTTTACGACCAGGCGGTCAACGATGATCTCAATATTGTGCTTCTGGTTCTTGTCCAGCTCGATGGTCTCGGACAGCTCGTACTGGTTCCCGTCCACCATGACCCGCACGTAGCCGCTTCTTTTGGCCTGCTCGAAGATCTTCTCATGGCGGCCCTTCCGCCCCCGCACGACCGGGGCCAGCAGCTGGATGCGGGATTTCTCCGGCAGCTGCAGGATCTGGTCCACCATCTGGTCTACGCTCTGGCGGCTGATCTCCCTGCCACAGCGGGGGCAGTGAGGAATGCCGATGCGGGCGTAGAGCAGGCGAAGGTAATCGTAGACTTCCGTCACGGTGCCCACGGTGGATCTCGGGTTCCGGTTCGTGGTCTTCTGGTCGATCGAGATCGCCGGGGGAAGTCCCTCAATGCTCTCCACGTCCGGCTTCTCCATCTGGCCCAGGAACTGCCTCGCATAGGAGGACAGGGATTCCATGTAGCGCCGCTGGCCTTCCGCATAGATCGTGTCGAAGGCGAGAGAGCTCTTGCCCGAGCCGGACAGGCCGGTCAGGACGACGAATTCGTTCCGCGGGATGTCGACGTCCAGATGCTTTAAATTGTTTTCGTTTGCACCTCGTATTCTGATGAAGTTCGCTTTTTTCTGCAATTCTTTTATCCTTCAAAGGGCGTGATTTCTTCTTGAGAACCTGTCTGGCATCTTACCACAGATTCAACTTTACAGCAACGCAGTAACTGGTATAATGCTAGGGTGGCGGCAGGTCAGGGGGACGGTTCCTTTTGATCCGCGATTCTGTCAAGGAGAACCGTCCCCCTGGCCGCCCCAAGTAAAGGAGAGCACATGAACCTAAGAAGAGGAGATACAATCAGCAAATGGATTCCGAAGGCCGGACTGGCCTTCCTGTACGCCGGAACGGCAGCGCTCTGCTACCGGCTCTACCTTAGGCAGGCCATTCAGTTCCCGGGCGCGCTCGGCACGTACCGCTCGGACCTGCTTCCCCACATTGAGGAGGGGCTCGCCGGGACAGGGTACTCCCTCATGGAATTCCTGTACGGATTCCTCCTCGGGAAGCTTCATTGGAATGAGAAGGCCATCGCCGTGATCCTGATGCTCATCACCATCGGCACGGTCTACCTCGGCTACCGCCTGATGTGCCGGATCGCCCGGGATACGCCGAAGGATCTGCTGCATCTCTTCTCCTTCTTCTGCATCTTTGTCTTCGCGATCTATATAAAGGCTCTCAACCCACACCGCTATCTGGGCATGCAGCACGGCTCGGCCTGGCACAATGACACCTACACGGCTATGCGATTTGCAGGCATGCTGGTGCTCCTTTTCTATTTTAAATTTCAGCGCACGTATTTCACGGAATACCATCTTCGGGAAATGCTGGTTTTCACCGTGCTCCTGACTGTCACAAACATGATCAAGCCGAATTTCATCTTCGCCTTCGGGCCCGTCATGGCGCTGTATCTTCTTTGTGACATGATCCGCACGAAGGGGAAGACCTTCTGGAAGCAGGTCTTCTTCGGCGTCCCCGTGCTCATCTCGCTGGGGATCGTCTATTTCCAGGTGACGAGGCTCTTCGCGGATCCGGAGATGAGTGTCTCCTCGGGGCCGATGTTCGGCTTTTCCTTCGCCTACACGCTGCGGCTCAGGGCCCAGACGCCGGTCGCTTCGCTCCTGCAGTCGATCGCATTTCCGCTGTTTATCATTCTCTTTCACCTGCGCCGCCTGAAGACGGACCGCTTCGTGGCCACATCCTGGCTGACATGGCTCTTCGGGCTGTGCGAGTATCTGTTCATCCATGAAGAGGGATACCGCAAGGATCACGGCAACCTGGCCTGGGGCTACAGCTTCTGTATCTATCTCGTCTTCCTGGTATCCTCCGCCTGCTATCTGGAGGATCTCGCAGCTTTTTTCCGGGAGAGACGGGGAACGAAGGACCGGGAGGAGTGCGCTGCGGCAGAAGGAAGGAGGGCGCTGGCGGTAAAGTCGACGGCGGGAAGAGTGATTTACCTCTCAGTCGCAACAGTGCTCTTTGCCCTGCACCTGGTGTCCGGGATTACCTACTTCATTCACGCCTTCCAGGGCGGTTCAATCTGGATCTGAGGAGCGTCTAACTGACGTGATCACCTTGCACCGTCCCCTTGACCCGCTGCCGGGGAACATGATAAAATATCCTTTAAGTTTTGCCGTTTTTTGAGGACGGCACGGGGAGTATTCATATGGTCGATCCGCGCCGGCTGCGGGAGATGATCGCACTGGCCTCCTTCGAGACGGGCCGGGGAAGGACTTCTCTTAAGATCAGCCGCTATTACCGCTCTGATTACGTCGGAGTGCAGCTCATGAAAACCTTTTTCCTGACGACGATTGCAGATCTGCTTATTGCCGCACTGATCATTGCGGGAAATGCAGAGGCAATTGCGGACGCGCTTGTCTATCTTGATTTCGTGAGTGCCGGAGTGAGCATCGGAGTGGTCTATCTGACGACACTTGGAATCTCCCTTCTTGTTACCTTCGCCGTGTCCCGGCTCCGCTGCAAGCGGGCGGCCATGGACATGAGCGATTACGAACTGCATTTGAAGGACCTGCGGGACCTGGGATAACGGGCCGCCTGTCCCGTTCCTTCGGAATACCGGGAGCGCAGCATCAGAATGTGCCTCGCCCCGGAGGAGAGGGCAGATGCGTCCAAAGGGATACGGATGTTTGCCGGACTGAGGATCAGGCTGCTCAAAGTATATGCGCAGCATTCATTTGTCATTGACGCAGCGGTGAGAGGACTTCTCACTGCTGCGATTTGCGCGTTCATACGGGAAGCCTGTCCCTTTCAGCCTCTTCTCTGCGCGATCCCTGTGCTCGTCCTGATTTCCCTGATCGCTGCGTTTCTTCCCACACAGGCCGTACCGCTGATCGGCTGCGGGCTCATTACCGGGCAGGCCTTCGGCCTGGA
>CADCQE010000260.1 GCA_902803505.1 uncultured Lachnospiraceae bacterium
CCTGCTCTGTCATCCCTTCCATCATTCTCCTCTGCAATGTTACTCTTCTTAATTTTATCACGCCTTAATTCCAATGCCTATAGAAAGGGTTTGAATACGCCGTATATATTCCTCCCTACTTTCGATCCGCTAAAAGAGTCTCTGCGATCCCCTGATCTTCTCCCAGAAGGTGCATAACCTTCTTCTCATTATAAAACTTCATGAGAAGTGCGGCGATAATGCACAAAACGGTGGATGAGACTGCGGCGATGCGGTATCCGGTTCCGTTCGCCCTGCCGATCGTTGCGAGGGAAGTAAACAGGATGGCTGCGAGGGACTGTCCCAGCTTCATGGCAAAGGTTCTCGCCGCAAAGAACATCCCATCGTGGTTTTCTCCCGTCTGCGCTTCATCGCTCTTGGCAATATCCGCGACGACCGTCTGAGGAAGGATTCCGAGAATTGCCATCGCCGGCGCCGCGAAGACCATAACCGCGATGCCAAAGGCCATGCCATTGTTTGTACCGTTCTGTCCCTGAGACAGAGCCGTAATCAGGTAGACAACAGAGAACTCCACAAACGCGAAGATAATCAGCTTCTTCTTGGCAAAGAGTTTCGTCAATTTTCCCACAAAGGCATAGAGGCAGACAGACAGGAGGGTCATGCCGATATACAGGACGGTGTTCATGGTTTCCGGCAGCTTCATCAGAGAGGTAATAAAGAACGTCAGCCCGGACTGGAACATCGTGATCGCGACCCAGTAGCAGATATCCGAAGCGACAAAAATCCTGAACTCTCTGTTCGAGAAGGTCTTGGTAAGCGAGGAGAATGCGTTCCCCTCCACAGGTTTACTCTCCACAAAATCATTCTCATTGATGGTAAAAGTCGGAACCAGCAGGCAGATCAGTGCAAACACTGCCAGGATGATGAAAGTGACACGAATCGCCATGACCCTGCCAAGGGCCGGTGTCAGCGCGCCCCAGATGAAGGGACAGGCATAGCCTAAGGCTGATCCAAAGATAAAGGTAAATGAAATTGCGGTGGATATTGTGGTGAGTTCATCCTGTGAACCGGAAAGCTCCGCGATCAGGGCATTGTACGGTGTACAATAAACCGTCATGAAGAGGTAGAACAGGAGCATCATGACCATCACCCAGATCCCGTTGACATGGCTTGTGCCGTTGACGGGCGACCAGTAGATCAGGATCGTCGCCGCTGTCAGAGGGAGTGCCGCCCTTCTCATGAAGGGAAGCCTGCGTCCTTTTGGGTTTTTACTTTTATCTGAAAGATTTGCAATCCAGGGGTCGGTTATAGCGTCAAAAAGCCTTCCCAGAGCATAGATGCCTCCAAGAATCGTCACCACCCCCAGGATCACTCTGCCCTGCGGAAGAAATACCGTCTGCCCCGCCGCGAGCATCTCCTCGTTCGGCTCATAAAAGCTGATAACCCAGTTCGTGACGATCGCGGAAAGGGTGCTCCATCCCAACTGGCCGATCGCGAACATCCAGATAATCCTGCGTGTCAGTTTCTTCTTCATAACAGCTCCTTCCCTCAGTCAAGCGTCATGCGGATACGTATGTCGTTTCCTTTTACGGTGAGATCGGCGCGGCTCCCTATGATGAGGGGCATCATGGGAGAGACATGACCGATGTCGCAGTCCATAATAATGGGCACCTGCAAATCCTTGAGGATATCTGTGACAGCGTTGTAGGAATCCACCCCCATCATCTCCTGGCGAAATGCAGTGAGGGGACGGCCGATCAGGAAGGCTGATGCCGTCTTGAACCAGTCTCTGTGAAGGAGGGTCCAGACTGCTCTTCGTATCGACATGGGTGTTAAGTCACAAGCCTCGAGAACCCAGATCACGGAGCCGTATTTGCTGCAGTATTCGGGTACACGGTCAAATTCTGTCCCGCCCAGGTTTGTGAGGATGTCCAGACAGCCTCCGAGGAGCATTCCGGAGGCGCTTATGGTCTCCGATGGGTCTGCCTTGACCAGATCTCCTTTATGCGGAAGGAAGCTGGTCAGTATTTTCGGCTCTGTCAGCGCGTAGGGTGCCAGGGGATCTTCCTCTTCTTCCTCTTCTCCTTCCGGGGAGAAGGGGAGCTCGTAGAGATCGAAACCGCTCACTGTGTCCTTGCGCCCTTCCAGGAGCATGAATGCGTCCTCTTCTGTGGCCTCCCAGGGTTTGCCGAAGCCGGCTGCGTTGGGGCCGTATATGCCGGGCACCTCCGCAATGACAGCCATGGGCAGTATCATATTCGTGTTGTCAGAATACCCCATATACCACTTCGGGCGGGCATCTCTCAGCGCACTGAAATCGACGTGGGAGATCGTCTCGTTCATGAGCTCTCCTCCTCCCACGGCGATGACGGCGTCGATGCGGTCATCCAGATAGAAGCTCACAAGATCTGCTGCCGCGCTCGCTGGATCCGTGCTGATTCCCAGCCCGTCGCTCTTATAGACACTGTCCGCAGTGACGACGTGATAGCCCCTCTCCTCAAACTTGCGGATCGCGGAGGCCAGTCTTGTGCTGTAAGGCTCAGTCGCCGCTCCAAAGGACGGGGCGACGAGGCCTATGGTATCGCCTGGTTTTATAAAAGCCGGTTTTTTCATGTTCTGATAATCTCCTATTTCTGCCGCAGAATCTGATGCCGCACTGTCAGTGCTCTCTTCTGCTTTTTCAAGAACAATCCCAGTATTCATTCTATCACAATTCAGGGCTCAAAAAAAAGACTTCAATCCTGCGTGCGCACCGAGACCTCCCCGGCATAGATGGTCTCCCGCCGGCCGTCTTCATAGCTGACCATGAGACCGAAGTCCCCCGCAAGATCCTCCGCGAAAGCCGGTGTCTTAAGATCACCGCTCAGGATATAGATGGGACGGCCCAGAGTATCGCAGCGCTCCCGGTAGAGTTCCCGGTATGTTTCATCCGTCCTTAAAAATGCGTCATAAGCCCGGTCCAGCTCGTTAATAAGAGCGGCGCAAAGGGAAGAAAGCGGGGGCTTTGTTCCGCAGGCCATGAGCAGGCTCCCTGCGGTATCACGAATCTCTTCCGGAAAATCCTCCTCCTGCTGCCCCACATTGACGCCCATTCCCGTGATCAGATACTCCACTGCACCGCTTTCCCCCTCAACAGCCAGTTCCGTGAGGATCCCGCAGAGCTTGCGGCCCTCATAGAGGATGTCATTGGGCCACTTAATAGCGGTGCGCAGTCCGCAGGTATGTTCGATCGCCAGACACACGGCGACCGCCACATATGCTGTGAAATTGGAAAGAAAGGGCGGCAGACTCTTCGGACGGTAGAGGCCTGTAAGATAAAGGCCAAGACCCGCCGGAGAATAGAAGCTTCGTCCCCGGCGCCCCCGTCCGCCGGTCTGTTCGCCGGCAAAGATATATACGCGTTCCTGCCCCGGCACCGCCGACAGCGTCTTCGCGTAATTATTTGTGGAGTCGACGCTTTCCAGACAGATCAGCCCGTCCCCGTGATCTCTCTCCAGAAGAGGCAGAACGGCGCTCCGCATAAGACGGTCCGGTCCGCCGCTCAGCCGGTAGCCCAGCCGGTTGACGGCGTCGATGACAAAACCTTCCCTTCTCAGCGCGGCGACGTCTTTCCAGACGGCGGTGCGGGTGACACCGAGTTCCCGGCTGATGGTCTCACCGGAGACATATTTTCCCTCGTTCTGCATCAAAAGCGTCAGCACGGCTTCTTTCATGGCCTTTTCTCCTTACACATAATTCCCTTAACCTCTGCTTGACGACATGATCAGCATAGCATTTTTGCATAAAATTGTTAACCACATTCTTGACAATGGTTAACAAAAGCTGTATTGTAAACCTTCGAAGTCCGCGTACTTGACATTTCACTGCGCGGCAGGAGGAATCTCATGAACAGCAAAACCGTGAACGTACAGCTGCTGGTCCTGACGGGCCTTTTCGTGGCGCTGACCGCAGTGGGCGCCTTTCTGAAGATCCCAACCGCCAGCGGGGTCTCGATCACACTGCAGCTGCTCTTTACTTTCCTCGCCGGCATCCTGCTGGGTCCCGGGTGGGGCGCAGTATCTCAGCTCGTTTACGTACTTCTCGGACTTGTCGGTGTTCCGATCTTCACACAAGGCGGGGGCTTTGGCTACGTGCTGCAGCCCAGCTTCGGCTTCCTGCTGGGACTCATTCCCTGCGCTGCAGTGACCGGATGGATCGCCCGCAGCGGAAATCGCCGGAGCGTTCTCCGCATCATTCTTTCCTGCCTTGCCGGCTGGGCGGTCCTCTATGCGATCGGCCTGCCCTACATGGCTGCCATCCTGAACATTCACCTGAAGAAAGGCCTGGACGCCGCAACGATCATGAAGATCGGGATGCTGATCTATCTACCCGGCGATGCCCTGAAGGTCGCGGCGACCGTGATCCTTTCCAAGGCTCTCCTGCCTGTCATGGATACGATCCGCCGTTAAGCAAATAGTAACCATAAATCACACTATGATTTTCACTTTCTTAAACAGGCCGTTCTGTGCATATGCATACACATAACACGTTCCTTTTCC
>CADCQE010000261.1 GCA_902803505.1 uncultured Lachnospiraceae bacterium
CGAAATCGGTTCAGAGTCAATAAGTTGTTGGTCATTCATTACAATTTTGTAGTTTTCTCCAAACGTATCTTGTTGATTTTATATAGATTCACAAAAACGTTTAAGTTACCATAAAATGGTATGTGGAGAGTGTTCTTCCTGTCACAGAAGGGAGGGGTTTTCGCCGACTTTTTGTGATACAATTGTCTTGATCCGTCGTGTTCCTCCCGCTGATTCCCGGCTGAAGAACAGGAAGGGATAACGGCAGCACACAATAAATTCACCACCGGAGCATCGCGTGCGAAGATGACCCAGATCGAACTCATCCTCTACCCGGCCATATTGATCCTACTGAATTTTTATGGGGCGAAGCTCACAAAGAGAGGAGAAGTCGCTCCGGAGTATTTATGCCCCGATGAGAGCCGTCAGATCCAGGCTGTGGCTGCAGTCGCTGTCATCCTGCATCATGTGACACAGCAGGTCACCGGCTACGGCATGAATCCCATCGGCCCGGTCGGTTTGTTTAATTACACAGGCTTCCTCTGTACGGCGCTGTTCTTCTTTTTCTCCGGCTACGGGCTGCTCACGAGTCTTCTCACAAAAGAGAACTACCTGGACAGCTTTTTGACGAAACGGCTGCCAACCGTACTCCTCCCCTTCTTTCTGGTAAACCTCCTTACGGTTCTCGCCGAGCACTTTTTCTACGGCATGCACAGCTCTGCGGCAGAGATACTCTCAGACATCTTCGGGATTACCCTGATCAACAGCAACGGCTGGTTCTTTGTCGAGATCACCGTAATCTATCTCATGTTCTATCTCCTGTTCCGCCTGATCCGAAAAAAGGATCTGGCTCTGTTCCTCATGTGCTGCGCCGTCATCGCACTCATTGTTTACAGCTTTCACCGGGGGCACGATCCGGAGGGCAATAAATCCGGCTGGTTCCGGGGAGAGTGGTGGTATAATTCCACCATCAGCTTCATTTTCGGGCTCCTATACGCGCGTTTTCGCAGAAGAGTTGAAGCGTTCTTTCAGAAAAGGCACACACTGCTTTTGTGTGCCGCTGCAGCATTATCAGTGCTTTCTTTTTGGTCCTCCATTAATGTGTTGAAGAGATATGGCTATTATCTGCCCTACGATTACGGAAAGCAGGCAGCGCTCCGGACTTTGCTCTCCCAGACGGCAGCCTGTCTGTTCTTTGTTCTCTTTATCCTGCTCCTTCACATGCGGGTGACGATCGGCAACAAGCCCCTCAGATACGTGAGCCGCATCGAGAGAGATCTCTTACTGATTCACGGATACTTTGTAAACCGGGTGTTTGCGGGCATCGTGATGCCCATATTCCTCCGCTATGCGCTCGTCCTTGCGGCGAGTTTTCTTTGCACGGCGATTCTTTCTCCGCTCATACAAAGAGCAGTCGATCAGATGATCGCTTTTCTCAATCGAAAGAAGCGGAGCTACCGGACCATAGAGAGCGAGATCGCGGAGAAGAAGCAGAAGAAGCGCAGGAGGCTTTTGGCAGCAGTCATCCTTACAGCAGGTGCCGTGTACCTGTTCTACGTCTTTCTGATCCCCGCCAGCCAGTACATTCTCGCAGAGAAGGAGTATCGGGAGGAGTGTGTGGCGATCCTGGCTGCGGAGACCGGCGACGAGGTGCTGTGGGGACGTTTTGAGACGGATCGGATAAAACCCGGGAAGGAGAGGCTCTCCTGGATTGTGTTGAAGAGGGAAACGGACGGCTCCGTTCTGCTCCTTTGCAAGAAAGGCATAGCCGGAAGCTCCTACAACCAGAAGCACGAGCCGGTGACCTGGAAGGAATCCGATCTGCGCGCCCTGCTGAATTCAGAGAAGTACAGAAGTATGTTCAGCCGATATGAGAAAAAATGTGTAGTCGCGGATGATCCTGCCGGTGACTTCATCACGCTGCTTACGGCAGAAGAAGCGCAGGAGCTGTTTGACAGTGATGAAGCGAGACAGCTTGCTCTGACAAAAGCCGCGGAAGACAGCGGAACCAACAGCAACAAACTGAGCAAACACCACAACTGGGACATGAAGGGATACCGCTCCTCCTGGTGGTGGCTCAAAGGCGACTTAAGGAGCAGCGCCGTCACGGCGCCAATTGTAACTGTAGACGGCACAATTGAAGAGAATCTCAAAGAAGTCAACCGGCCGGACGGAGCGATCCGTCCACTTATCCGGGTGAGAATCTGAATTGTGCGAGTCAGAGGGACGGTTCTCACCGTCCCTCTAATGACCCACTTACTGGTGGTCTTCTCCTATGAGATAGCGCACAAACGCCGGATTGACATAGAGCGTCACTTCATTTGGCTCAAGTTCAGGAGCAAGCTCCGCGACCTTCTGCTTAAGCGCTTCGTTCTCTCCCGGCAGCGTGATAGAGCTTATATAATATTCTCCATTCTTATCATAGAATATGTTTTCCACTGCGGTTCCATACTCTTCATTCTCCATCTCACTGATGGAGCTGTACAGCGGCTGCCACCAGGATCCGGCCAGCAGCTTCGCAGTGGCCTTTCCATTTTGATCGACACGGTCATCGTATTTCTTGGCATAGCTCTCGATGAGCTCATGAAAGGCTTCTTTCCCTTCTTTCGTGTCAAATTCGATGACGAGCTCGTATTCCATTGCATAGCACAGATAGCGGTTCTCCGACTCCTGGCGGACTTCATATGTCGGCGTCGGATCATTGGGCGTCCCCCAGTCAAGCAAATACTCATAGACAGAGACCTTAGGTTCAATCTGGACGTAGCCGTCATATCCCTCGCTCTTCAGAAGGCCCACCAGCTGAATCAGATGCTGTATCCCTTCGTGGCCGTACTTGATTGTATTGTCCGCCAGAAAGTGTGCAGCATATGCCGTGTTCTTCAAGCTGTAGCCGCTTGCCGCCCCGCTGAATACGATCTCCTTCCCGAGATCCGTGAGGATGGCTTCATCAAAGAGGGAAAACCCGCTCAGAGTGGTTCTCATCACGCTTAAGATATCATCATCCCGGATCCGCCCAAGGTAATGCCTGCCGTTTCCGGCAATCTCTATGCAGCGGTACAGGAAGGTCTCGGGATCCATTTCCTCATCCGGATGAATCAGCCTAAGGTCCAGCGCGCAGGCCACGTAGGGAGCGTATTCTTCCGGGACGCTCTTCGGGTATTCCGCCAGAACCGATTTCGCCTTATCCGGGGCAGCCTCATTCTCATAGCTCAGCGCAAG
>CADCQE010000262.1 GCA_902803505.1 uncultured Lachnospiraceae bacterium
AGCAGGATCGCCAGAGATGCTTTCTTGATATCAATCTTGAGAAGCGACGCGATCAGTGCCCCGGTCCATCCACCGGTGCCGGGAATCGGAATGCCGACAAAGAGCACGAGCCCCCAGAATTCTGCTTTCGACACATTACCGCTCTTTCTAAGAGCCCTGTTCTCCAGCTTCTCGACAAATCCCCCGAAGGTCTTCGTAGGCCGGAGCCAGTCAAAGATCTTGTTGATGAACAGCAGGATAAAGGGAATCGGGATGATATTGCCGATTACGGAAAAAAGGATTGCCTCAGGAAGGGGAAGCATCAGGAGACGGGCCACCGGAATGCCCCCGCGCAGCTCGATGAGCGGCAGCATCGAGACGACAAGTACGATCGCCTGGGGCGGCAGGAAATTCAAGTGTTCTGAGACCCATTGTGCTACTGATTCCATAAATACTCCTTCAATGCGCCAAACAGCGCGTCCATCTGTTCCTCTGTCCCGATGGTAATGCGGAGGTAATTCCTGATGCGGGCCTTGTCCCACCAGCGGACATAGATATTTCTCGACTTTAGATAATCAAACAGCTCTTTCCCGGAGACGGACGGGTGGGAGACAAACAAAAAATTCGCCGCCGAGGGAAGCACGTGAAAGCCAAGCTGTCCAAATACGGCTGCCGCGCGCTCACGGGTCGCCTTGATCCTCTCCACACTTGCCCGGAAATGCTCCTCGTCAAGGACGCATTCCACTCCCGCTGCGATCGTCGGGCTATTCATGGTGTAGGAGTTGAAGCTGTATTTCACGTCATTGAGCGCCCGGATCAGGTGCGCATTGGACATGGCGTAGCCGATCCGCAGCCCCGCCCCGGAGCGGGATTTCGAGAAGGTCTGCACCACGACCACATTTTCATATTCATGGATCAGAGGCAGGGCGCTCTCTCCGCCAAAATCAATGTAAGCCTCGTCGATGATGACGATGCTCTCCTGGTTGTTCCGCACAATTTCCCTCACGGCGTCAAGAGGGAGCAGGACTCCTGTCGGCGCATTGGGATTCGGGAAAATGATGCCCCCGTTCTCCCTGCGGAAATCCCCCGGGACGATACGGAATTCGTCGTCAAGAGGCAGTGCAAGATAGGGAATCCGGAAAAGGGCGGCCCACACGTCATAAAAGCTGTACGTGATATCCGGGAAGAGCAGCGGCTTCCCTGAGTTGAAGAAGGTCAGGAAGCACATCGCCAGGACGTCGTCTGAACCGACTCCGACGAAGACCTCCTCCTCCTTCAGTCCATAGCGGTCCGCAATGGCCTTCACGAGCCGCAAGGCCGCCGGATCCGGATACAGGCGGAGCGCATCCGCGTCGAATTCCTCAAGGACCTTCTTCACCCTGGGCGAAGGAGGGTAGGGATTCTCATTTGTATTCAGCTTGATCGTTCCGCGGCTTTGGGGCTGCTCCCCGGGAACATAGGGGATTACCCTGCGGATATTGTCTTCAAAGCCCATAGCTCTTTGCCACTCTCTCAAACCCCGGAAGGGCGTTCTCTATCGTCTGGTAAGCGACACAATATGCGATGCGGACGAAGCCCGCGCAGCCGAAGCTGCGTCCCGGCACGATGAGGATGCGTTCCTCCTCCTTGCACTTCGCACAGAAGGCTCTCTCATCCTCCTCGGGAGACTTCACCCAGAGGTAGAAGGCCCCCTCCGGTTTCACACAGGTATAGCCGAATCTTGTGAGAGATTCGTAGAGGAGAGTGCGGTTGCGGTCGTAATAGGCCACGTCCGCCCTGGCATCGCAGCATCTGGCTGCGACGCGCTGCATCAGAGAGGGCGCATTCACGAAGCCGAGGATGCGGTTGGCGACGTTCGCCGCCGCGATCACATCCGCGAAGTCAGCAAGGCCGGACGGAATGACAAGGAAGCCTATGCGCTCTCCCGGAAGAGACAGCGTCTTGCTGTAAGAATATCCCACGATCGTGTCACGATAGAGGGAAGGGATCCACGGCACTTCGGCCCCGTCATAAGCGATCTCGCGATATGGTTCATCCGAAATCAGGTAGATCGGAGCCCCGAATTCCTCTGACTTCCTCTTCAGGAGGGCCGCCACTTCCTTCAGGGAGCTCTCCGGATAGATCACACCGGTAGGGTTATTCGGTGTGTTGAGGATCACCGCGCGGGTCCGGGCACTGAGCTTTGCCTCCATATCGCGGATATCCGGATAAAAGGTCTCGGGATCCGTGGCCGCTTCCACGAGCACACCGTCGAAATTGCCCACATAGGAGCGGTATTCCCCGAAATACGGCTTGACAGTGAGAACCTCGTCGCCCGGGTTCAGGATTGATTTCAGGATGACATTGAGGCCACCGGCGGCTCCCACCGTCATGACGATGTTATCCTTTCCATAGTCGGTCCCATACAGTGCGTTGAGATGGGCCGCCAGAGTATCCCGCACATCGTCGTAGCCGGAATTGTTCATGTAGCCGTGGACGAGGACGGGGTCCTCCTTGTCCAGGATCTCAAGAATTGCGTCCTTCACGGCAGGGGGGGCGGGGATATTCGGATTACCCAGACTGAAGTCATATACTTTGTCGGCGCCGTATTGAGCAGCCAGCTTTTTCCCTTCCTCGAACATCGCACGAATCGCAGAGCTGTTGGCAACGAATCCCTTCATCTTGTCAGATATCATCTTATGTACTCCTCTTCCTGTAGTGCTTACTCAACGATCAGCTTCTTGTAGCTTTTCTTTCCCCTGGCGATGACAGTGTCTCCCTTCGCAAGCTCGTCTTTGGCAAGCTTCTCAAAGACATCCGTTACTTTGCGGTCCCCGACCCGGACACCGCCCTGCATAATCGCGCGCCTCGCCTCGCCATTGGAAGTGACAAGGCCTGCTTTCACCAGAGCCTGGATAATGCCGATGGAACCATCTTCAAAATCCTCGTCGCGGAGTGTTGTCGTCGGAATCTCTGCGGCAGCACCGCCGCCAAACAGTGCTTTCGCCGCTGCCTGAGCTTTCCCGGCTTCTTCCTCGCCGTGTACCAGCTTGGTGAGCTCATACGCGAGGATCTCCTTAGCGGTGTTGAGCTGACTGCCCTCCCACGCATTCATCTCTTCGATCTGCTCGATGGGCAGGAAGGTCAGAAGGCGGATGCAGCGGAGGACATCGGAATCAGCGACATTTCTCCAATACTGGTAGAAATCGGAGGGAGAAGTCTTTTTGGCATCGAGCCAGACAGCTCCGCTTACCGTCTTGCCCATCTTCTTCCCTTCTGAGTTGAGGAGAAGTACCTGGGTCATGGCGTCCGCATCCCCGCCGTCCTTTCTTCGGATCAGCTCCGTTCCGGCCAGCATGTTGCTCCACTGGTCGTCGCCTCCGAACTGCAGGTTGCAGCCGTAATCCTTGTACAGCCTGTAGAAGTCATAGGCCTGCATGATCATGTAGTTGAATTCGATAAAGGTGAGGCCCTTCTCCCATCTCTGTTTGTAGCACTCCGCCGCCAGCATGCGGTTCACGGTAAAATGCGGGCCGATCTCACGAAGCAGCTCCACATAGTTGAGATCCAGCAGCCAGTCTGCGTTGTTGACCATCATCGCCTTCCCCTCTGAGAAATCGATGAACCTGCTCATCTGGACTTTGAAGGAGTCAATATTGTGCTGAATCTGCTCTTTTGTGAGCATCTGTCTCATATCCGTCTTGCCGGAAGGATCTCCGATCATACCTGTGCCGCCCCCCAGCAGGGCAATGGGCTTGTTGCCGGCCATCTGAAGGCGTTTCATCAGGCACAGCGCCATAAAGTGCCCGACATGGAGGCTGTCTGCGGTGGGGTCAAAGCCGATGTAGAACACAGCCTTGCCGGTGTTGACCAGCTCCCGGATCCTCTCCTCATCTGTCACCTGAGCAATCAGGCCGCGGGCCTGAAGTTCTTCATAAATCTTCATTGTCTCAATCCTTTCTGTAACGGATATTTCGTATCGCAAGCGCATACAGACAGATGCGCATTACGACAGTCCTTCATTTTTCTTCAGGAATGCAAAGGGCTCCTCATCATGGAGAAAATGCATCAGATGCAGGGCGCAGTTCGCCGCTATACGCTCCTCCCTAAGAATGCGGCGCACCTCTTCCTTGCCGGCGAGCACCACCTCAATCTCCTCTGTGTCCTCAAGGTTCTGGTTGCGGATGTCGCCCTCCGCGTACCCATACACCATGGCACAGGCCTCGTCGGTCATCCCGTCGGTCATATAGAAGGGGCGCTCATACATCGGATCCACGTCGAGAGGGGTCAGCACAAGTCCGGTCTCTTCATAGACCTCCCGCACTGCGGCGTCCCGGAAGCTCTCTCCCTCCTCCACAAGGCCGGCAGGAAACTCATAGACATAGCTCCCGATGGGCCAGCGGAACTGCCGGATGAGCAGGACCTTGTCCCTCTTCTCCCCGGTCAGGATATACATGGCAACACCGTCCGCCCTGGTCTTTCCGCGCCTGATCTCAAGGCCGTCAATCTCCTTTGCCCTGGAAGCCACATAGTATTTTCCAGCTTTGCCCGTCTTCTTCACAGTATCCAGTTCATAGAAATTCAGAAACTTCGTGTGCGTATGCTGTGTAATCTTCGAGATCTCTCCCATCTTATCTCTCCTTACTGTAAGGTGCTGTCCCCTGTCATTCTCCGTAGAACACCCGGTAGTAGTAGTCCTCATCCACCGTATTGTTCCCCACTTCATTGACCGTACTGTCATACTCACTGCCGTAGACGACAACCGGCTCACCGACTTCAACATTGTCGTAGACGTCCTTCATAATCCATTCCGGCACATTGACGCAGCCGTGGGACCCATTCGTCAGCCAGATCTTACCGCCGAAATTCTCCCTCCAGGGAGCATCGTGGATGCCCTCGCCGGAATTAAAAGGAAGCCAGTAACTGACCGGTGACGCATAGCCCTCCACGTCCAGCTCGCCCAGAGTCACATTCGTCCTCTTCTTCTTAATCGAATAGCAGCCGTAATAAGTCACTCTTCCATAGGCGGGAAGGCCTGTCACCACATCGGTGTCAACGACGACTTCCCCGTCCTTATAGACCCACAGATGCTGCCGGTTGACACTGATCTCGACATAGGTTCCACCCAGTCCCTTGTTTGAATTATAGAGGGCTTTATGGAAATACTGCGCATCATATGTGCCGGTGTCGTGGGCATTGATCTTCTCCATCACGTCTGCACAGGTGCTCTCCTCATCGAGCTGAAAGCCGTAGTCCCCATATGGCTCTATGATGACTGTCCGTCCGCTGTTCGCCTGAAATTCAAAGGGGCACTTATAAGTATCGTATTCCTTCTTCCACTGGGCCATGAGATCCGCTGTCTTTGCGTAGCTGAGACTGACCTGCTCCCCGTCGTCATCGAGAAGGGACGCAATCAGGGAACCGGAGAAGACAACCTGTCCGTCTCCGACACAATAGGTAAGTCCGGCGGATGCCAGGAAAGCATTCCATTCCGCCAGGCGCTTGCTGAGATTCTCATCATCCGCAAATACTTCCGGACCAATTGAGGCGGGAGCCAGGTCAACGTCCGGGCGTGCATTTCCCACCGCTTCTTCAATCATAGCCCTTGCCGTATCTGTGCGCAGTGTCGTCCCCATGTTCTCCGGGACGATCACATAGGAGCCGTCAGCGAGCACCTGCAGATGCGCGTCTTCAGGCGGGACCATGTTGTCTTCCTTGAGCATCGGCAGTTCGTCGATCTTTACGGAGAGCGCCTCCGCATCGTACTCCGTTGTCAGGTCGACCTGGTAGCTCTTATCCCGGAAGATGGCAGCAAGCCATGTGAGCTTCGGCTGCGCCCTGAGGCACTGCTTCGCATTAGAGGCGTCCACTACTTTGACGCGGAGCTCATCTCCCTGAAACGTCGCCGTGCTGTTCCCCGGCCCTGTGATATTCAATTGATAATTCTGCCCGACCTCCAGCAGCTTCTCCTTTGCCTTTTCAAAACTGAGGCCGCTCACATCGACACCGTCGACGTAGCTCCTGGGTTCAAAATGCCACACAAAGTACAGCGCTGTAATCAAGTAGAGAGCGATCAAGGCTCCTACAGCTCCGAGAATGATCCTCTGCCTGCGGACCGTTGCTTTGCGCTCAGCCATATTCTGTTTGTATGGTGCTCGCACATTCGAGTTTCTCATGTCGTTCCTCTGGACATCCTTATCACAAACGTTGAATCAGGCGTATATAGAACACAATCATTTTCAATAAAGAATTGACAGCGATCGATTCATTCCTTCCATGTACCGTTGCCCGCTCTGCTGCCGTCATTCTCATAGGCAGAAAACGGTAGATGTGATTCGTGATCTCCTGATAGAAGCGGGCGTCTGTTCCCCCGTTCATCTGATAAGGAGCGATCACTGCGCCCGGCCATATTTCCCGGATCACGGAAGCAAGGGTCTCATAGGCGCTGCAGTCGATGTCGGACACACGGCTGGGATTCGACCCTTTGACGCAGCGTACTTTCGCATCCGGATCGCTGACAGCCTCTGACAGATGCCGCTCCGCTGACTCTAAGGTGTCTCCCTCAAGCAGGCGGACATTCACATTCATTTCTGCCTGATCCGGGAGCACATTGAAAGAGGACCCGCTCTTCATACAGGTGATCGCCGTTGTTGAGCGCACCATTGCAAGGGTACTTCTTCCCGCGTACGGCGCTGCCATTAAGATCAGTGGAGCCACTTTTTCAGGGCGGGCAAACACGGGCCGAAGAAGTGGCGGTACATGAGGCGCCAGCTCCCGGAACATCATCCGGGACGGCGTGGACAGTCTCGCAGGGAATGGGTGCTTTTCGATCTCGCAGGCCGCCCGGGCAAGGCGTCCTGCGACAGTGGATTTCGGGGGGGTGGCAGCGTGGCCTCCTTCTCCGGAGGCAATGCTCACCGAGAAATTCG
>CADCQE010000263.1 GCA_902803505.1 uncultured Lachnospiraceae bacterium
AAGCCTTATAAATCAAAGCAAAAAAACCGACTTCAGTAAACAATTACTGAAGTCGGCCATCAAAAGCATGCGCCTCCGGGGACTCGAACCCCGGACACCCTGATTAAGAGTCAGGTGCTCTACCAGCTGAGCTAGAAGCGCATTCTCTATGCGATTGCGCACGCTTTCCGTGACGCAAATGTTATTATAACGAGACACGCTCAAAATTGCAAGCATTTTTTAATAAGAATGCAGTCTTTTTTTCAAGGCTGTTATTTTCGTTACTATTCACAGGCCTTATCTGCAATCAGAACCTGTCTCATTCATGCAAGCAGGATGAGCCAGAACCATATTGCAGATTGGCCGTGAATAGTAACGTGTTACGCAGATGGGCGGTTCTTCTGAGCACTTGAGTCAGAAGAACCGTCCCATGACTCACTGTCCCGGAAAAACCGCCCGCTTGTCAGCTTGTTACTAAGGAAGCAGAAACCTCTTTACTCTTCTGCCTCGCCATCATCTACGACTTCGAAGAGATCACTCAGATCCAGCTCCTCGTCTCCATCAATTTCAAGCTCATAAGTGTCATCATCCAAGTCAAGCTCTTCTTCCGGGATCTCCTCGAAAGCAGCATAGAGGACAAGATCCCCTTCTGTCTCATACAGCTCTTCGTCCGATGCGGCGAGCGTGCACTCTTTATCCGTGTAATAGGTGTAGCCGTCATAGAGCAGCGGAAGGAAGGCGCAGCCTTTTCCGACCTTCGCTTCTATCACAGTTTCTTCCTCCTTGCCGGGATCAATCGTCAGCGTCAGAGAATGGGTATCTTCGGAGTTGAGCTTCCCCGTAAGCTCAGTGTCTTCCTCGTACCCTTTTTCGGGATTCGGTATAAATTTGCACTCAAAGAGATCTGCTTCACTTCCGTCCGCATGACAGTACTTGACATGAGACAGCTCCATCAGCTTTGTGGCCTTATCAAACTGAGTCTCCCTGAGCAGGGAATCTCCCTCCTCTGCTTCTATGTCCGTCCCATCCACGATGTATTCGATAAAATCTATATCATCCGTCCTGGTGGTGAAAGTCACTTTCTCTTCGGTCTCTTCTCTTCCTTCAATGGTCTCATCCCCCCAGAGATAGAAGAGCTCCTGGTAGTTCTCGACATTGTCTTCTCTTGTCGTGGGATCAGCGAATACATAGCGGACCGGCAGATTCAGTTCCGGGTCAAAACCGTCATATGTCTTTTCCGTGATGATCTCCTTGAAGCCGTCAACATAGTCCACATAGATGAGATCCTTGTCGATATAGACATAACCGGTCATTGAATTCTCTTTGCCTTCCTTGTCCCACATGATCTGTTCATAGCGCAAAGAGTCATACTGCTCCATAAGGGCATCCGAATAGTTCGCTTCAATATACTCATTTAATTCTTTTTGTTCCGGAGAGAGTTCTTCCTCTTCCTCGTCCTCATCAACGTAATCAAATTCTTCCCATTCAATATCATCCGCACCGAGGTCCTCGTCTCCGCCGAGGTCTTCATCCAGGACCACGTCTGTGTCCACCGACTCTTCGTTCTCCGCGTTCACCGCAGCTGCAGAGACCGTCTCCTCCACTGCAGCTTCCGCCTTAGACGCCACTGCCTCTGCTGCAGACCCAGCCTTTGACGCCACTGCCTCTGCTGCAGACCCAACCTTAGACACCACCGCCTCTGCTGCAGACTCAGCCTTAGACGCCGCTGCTTCCACTGCAGACTCCACTTTGGATACGGCTGCCTCTGCTTTCGAAGCAGCTTCTTCCGCCTTCTTGTCCTTCGATCCGCCGCAGCCTGCGAGCATTAAAACTGCTGACAAGGTTAACACACCTGCCGCTGCAAACCTGCCGTGAAACATCTTCTTGCTCATTCTCTTTCCTCCTAATTAAAAATGAAACCTCTGCCCTTTGATACAACCTTATTTGTGACAGATCGCAATCAGTTTGCAGATCTTGTTTCCCAACTTAGAGAATTTCCGCTCGTACTCGGTCATGACATTCTCATGGCCAAGTACAGGATCGCGGTGGAGATCCATGGTGCTGGCAATCAGCTCCCACTTGGGAGCTGCCCGGAATTCTTCTGCGGAAAACGCAAAGAGCCCAATGTTATCCGTCTTAAACTCCACCCGGCCGCCATCCCGCAGGATCTTCTCATAGCGCTCCAGATAGGCTCTTGAGGTCAGCCGCCTGTCAGCATGTCTCGCCTTTGGCCATGGATCCGAGAAATTCAGGAAAATGACGTCCACCTCATCCTCCGCAAACAAATCCGTGAGCTGCCTGGCATCGACGCTGAGAAAGCGGAGATTCTCCGGCGGCACAAACTCCTCTTCCGGCTGTCCGGCCCTTTCCAATTCATCGGCCGGTGTGTGATACGGAATCCCTGCCATTTTCTCACAGGCCCGGAACAAGACGCTTGTATACCTCTCGATCCCAATAAAATCCATCTCAGGATGCTTTCCGGCCATCTCAATAATGAAGCGGCCCTTCCCCATTCCGATCTCCAGACACAGGGGCCGGTCCTTCCCCTTTCTCCATCTTCCGCGCCAGTTCTCCGGATCAGGGATGACGTAGGGACTGTTCGCCACGATTCCATCTGCTTCAGGAATCTTTCTGAGCCTCATGACATCCTCCAGTTTGATATTCCCGGGCATACATGTCCAAGTGATGCAAAAGTTTAACATTCAGGTGTGTCAGTTCTGTGTTCCCGGAATCAATTTCTCATCCGCTGCCATTTGAACAGCAATCTTTTCTCCCCACAGTTGACGTAATGTAACCCCCATAACAGGTGGATAATGTGGATAAGTCGGTGTATAACTCTCCTCAGAAAGCCAAAAATCAATCAAAAACGGACTTATGCACATCAGATAAATGTGGATAAGTCCGATTTTATGTCAATCAATGGAACTGTCTGTAAACTTTTTATTTCAGTTCTCGAGCACCGTCTCCTGCCTCTGCGAAGTAGAATTCCGGTGCAATTCCAAATTGCTTCTGATAGCTCTCAGATAGTTTTTCCATGTAAGCATCCGCGGCAGCCGATTCCACCAGGCTGATTGTACATCCGCCAAAGCCGCCTCCCATCATGCGGCTCCCCAATACACCGGGAACTTCCCTCGCCTGGCAGACCAATGCATCCAGCTCCGGACAGGACACTTCATAGTCATCCCTCAGGGAGTCATGGGATTGATTCATCAATTCCCCAAAGCGGCGCAGATTGCCAACGCGCAGCGCGCTGACAGCGCGGATCGTGCGGGCATTCTCGCTCACCACATGGCGGGCCCGCTTCATGTACGTCTCATTCATGATCACGTCCTTGCAGTTGTTGAACGTGTCGATGGAGAGATCACAGAGCTGGTTGATATTCGAAACCACTTTCAGCTTCTTCAACGCCTTCTCACACTCGGTTCTTCTGGTCAGGTAGTGGTCCCATTTTCCCGGGTGCTGTACCATGGTATTCGTTATGATGAGCCTCGTATCTTTCAGCCGGAGAGGCACGTATTCATATTGGAGACTCGGAGCAGACAGGAAGATGGCATGTCCCTGCCTTCCGAGGATGCAGGCCGAGGGATCAACAAGGTCGCAGTCGGTTCCTCCCCGGAGAAGCTCCGCCTCCTGACTGATTCTGACAGCATCAGATCTGCCTCCTCTGTCATGGAACCCAAAGAGATCACTGATCATGACAGACGTGAGGATATCAAAGGCAGAAGAGGAAGCCAGGCCTCCGCCGATGGGGAGATCTCCGGCATAGAGAATGTCCATTCCGCTGTGGAGATGACACCCCCGGTCCTGAAAGGCCTGCACCACGCAGCGGAGATGCCCCAGGCATCCGCCGATCCCCCGGACCGGCGGCTCTGCATCCAGGCGGAATCCCCGGACACGGTTCGCTTCGATATTCTCAGAAGACACTTGGACGGTCTGATCAGAGCGCAGTCTCACTGCACTGTAAATCCCTTGTGTCAGTGCGAAGGGCAGTGCATGTCCGCCATAATAATCGATGTGCTCTCCGATCAGATTTGCTCTTCCGGGGCTGAAAAAAAAGCGGATTTGGCCTCCGCCGCCGTAGATCTCTTCAAACCGGTGTTGTAAGCGCTCTATCTCCATCCGGATCCTTCCTCTCTTTTTTGCCATCAAAATTTAGTGTAGTCTAATAAATTGTGATGCGCAATCTTTAACGCTCTGATTTTTTCCGGTTTTTTTAGTTATTTTGACGTAAAAACAGCCCGGATTGCTCCGGGCTGTTGCCATTTTCGTATAGTATCATCAAGAAGCGCTCGCTGTGCTGCTCACGGTTTCCGCTGCGCTTGTGGCAGCACTCGCTGTTTCACTCGCTGTGCTTGCGGCGGCACTGACCGCCTCTGCAGCCTCACTCACTGCTCCTTCCGCTGCGGCGGCTGCTTCGCTGACAGCTTCCGCTGCCGCGCTTGCCGCTTCGCTCGCTGCCTCTCCTGCTGTGCTCGCTGCTTCGCTCGCTGCCTCTTCTGCCGTGCTTGAGGCTCCGCTCGCTGTATCCTCACCGGCCGTCTCTTCTTCCTCAGCCTCCGGGGTCTTCAGCGTGACAGGATCCGTGTCCGTGATCGTAACGCTCTTCCACACATCCTCATTCACTTTGATCTCAGCCTCTTCGAGCCAGCCGTCCACGGTCTCATCATAAAGCGTCTGCTTTCTGCTCACCACGATGTTCTCTTTCTCCGTGTTGGTCGCGTCCTCATCGAAGACCTTGTCTACGCGCACAACAAAGTAAGCATCTCCTGCCACATTGAGGACCGGATGGTCGACGATTTCGCCGTCGCTAAGTCCTTTCACAGCCTCAACAAGATTGGCGTCCAGAGAACTGCTCGACGGATCATTTGTTGAGAAATGGCCTGTCGTAGAAGAATAGTTCTCATCGATCTCCTTAGCAATTGCATCCATGTCAGCAGCGGCAATGTCTTCCGACTCCTGAATTCCGGAAATAATAGCCTCGGCGTAAGCCTTCGCCTCCTTCATCGCCTCTGTCTCTTCCTTATTCTCAGAAGCCTCTGCAGTGCTCTCTGCCGCAGATTCCGCTGTGCTCTCTGCCGCGGATGCTGCAGTGCTCTCTGCGGCACTTTCTGCTGCCGATGCCGCAGTACTTTCTGCCGTGCTCTCCGCTGCAGATGCCGCTGTGCTTTCAGCAGTGGAAGCTGCAGTACTCTCTGCAACAGATGCTGTTGTGCTCTCTGCCTTAGATGCCGCTGTACTTTCTGCTGCAGATGACGCTGTGCTCTCTGCTGAAGATTCTGCTGTGCTCTCTGCGGCAGAGTCTGTCGTTTCCTCAACATTCACTCTGACGTAGGTCACGCTGGTCTGCTGCGCTTCTTCGTCCGTGACTTCCGTATCCACATCCTTTACGATGGGGTCCATCATGGAGGAACGGATTGTCTGCAGCTCCAGCAGCGTCACTACATCCTCTTCGGACGCCCCGACCTTCGCGAGGGCTGCCTTGTCATTCCCCTCAATATAAGCCTTTGCCGCCTCCTGGATCTGCGCGGCCTGCTCATCCGTCACGGAGACACCGTATTCCTCAGCGTGCTGCTTGATCACCATCATCTTCTCGAGATCCGTCAGAACGCTCTCTTTCATCTCTTCCCCTGCGGTGTGGCCGTCCTCCTCCGCGGTATCGAAGATGCTCGTCATCCCAAAATACATATTGTAAATCATGTAGGTCTGCGCCTGCTCATACTTGGCAAAGAAGCTCGCAGCGCCAAGGCGGAGATCTTCGCCGTTCACTGTCATCAGGGTCTTTGAGCCGTCAATCGCGCCATTGTTGCCGCAGCCTGCGAGCATCATACAGCTCATGCAGAAAATGAGTCCAAGCGCAGCAGCTTTTCGAAATACCGATTTCATACCAATTCATTCCTCCAAACAAATCTGTACTGCTAGCATAAGCAGCATCCCGCCGCTTACCGGTGGTCGCAAACCATTATTTTACTCTCTTTTCACGGTTTCGGCAAGTTCCGCGGTAAATGTTTTCAAGATATTCACAAGTTCCCGCTCTTTTGCCCTGCCTGTATATTCGAAATAGGTTTCATTTTCATAGATCCGGATCAGAATCTCGCCCCTGTGAAGCGCGAGAATCTCCGGCAGCTTAGTGACGTCGAATTTCGGCGGCTGGTGTACCCCGATCTTAACGGAGCCCGGAAGCTCCTTGATCTCCGAGATCGAGACCTGATGGGCGGCGGCCTTGAGCGCCGCGATCTGCATCAGGTTAATCACGGAGCGCGGCGGCTCCCCGTAGCGATCCGTCAGCTCATCGAGTATGTCGTCGTAATCGTGTTCATTCAGGATTCCCGCAATTCGTTTGTAGGAGCCCAGCTTCTGGAATTCATTCGGGATGTAGCCGTCCGGAATGAAGGCATCGAGGCTCACGTCCACGACGGTCTCGAATTCCTCTTCCTGCCGGATGCCCTTTGCCTCCTGCACGGCCTCCGTGAGCATTTTGCAATACAGGTCGTATCCGACCAGCTCCATGTGGCCGGATTGCTCCGCGCCGAGGAGGTTTCCCGCGCCGCGGATCTCCAGATCCCGCATGGCAATCTTAATCCCCGAGCCCAGCTCCGTGAACTCCCGGATGGCGGACAGGCGCTTCTCCGCGACTTCCTTCAGGATTTTATCTCTCCGGTACATGAGAAATGCATACGCCGTCCGGTTCGTGCGTCCCACACGCCCCCTCAGCTGATAGAGCTGGGACAGCCCCAGCTTATCCGCGTCGTGGATAATCAGGGTATTCACATTTCCGATGTCCAGCCCTGTCTCGATAATCGTGGTGGTCACGAGCACGTCGATCTCCCCGTTGATGAAATCCACCATGAGCTGCTCCAGCTCCGCCTCGTTCATCTGCCCGTTTGCGAAAGCCACCTGGGCCTCCGGAACCAGAGAGCGGATGCGGCGGGTCATCTCGGAGATGTCCCGCACGCGGTTGTACACATAATACACCTGGCCGCCGCGGGCCATTTCCCTGCAGATCGCTTCTCTCACCAGCTCCTCGTTAAATTCCATAACATAAGTCTGGATGGGCACACGGTCCTGGGGAGGTTCTTCCAGGACGGACATGTCGCGGATCCCAATCAGGCTCATGTGGAGTGTGCGGGGAATGGGCGTCGCAGTGAGGGTAAGGACGTCCACATTTTCCCGAAGCTGCTTGATCTTCTCCTTATGCGCCACGCCGAAGCGCTGTTCCTCATCGATCACCAGGAGACCTAGATCTTTAAAGCTCACATCCTTTGAGAGCAGGCGGTGGGTCCCGATGACAATGTCCACGTAACCGGCCTTCAGGTCATGGATGGTCTTCGACTGCTGGGCCCCGCTGCGAAAGCGGCAGAGCAGATCCACGCGGACCGGGAAGTTCTTCATCCGCTGGGTAAAGGTGTTGTAATGCTGCTGGGCCAGAATCGTGGTGGGCACAAGATAGGCGACCTGCTTGCCGTCCTGCACCGCTTTAAACGCAGCCCGCAGCGCCACCTCTGTCTTTCCGTATCCCACATCCCCGCAGATCAGCCGGTCCATGATCCGCGAGCTCTCCATATCCCGCTTTGTGTCCTCGATGGCCAGGATCTGATCTTCGGTCTCCTCGTAAGGAAAGTATTCCTCGAATTCCTTCTGCCAGTCGCTGTCCGGGCTGTAGACGAAGCCGCTGCTCTCCTGGCGGGCTGCGTACAGCTTGACGAGATCAGCGGCAATGCTCTGCACGGCGCCCCTGACCCGGGCCCTGGTCTTCTGCCACTCCTGGCCCCCGATGCGGCTGAGCTTCGGCTGCACGCCCTCCCCAGCGCCCGCGTATTTCTGGAGCAGGTCCAATTGCGTGGCCAGGATATAGAGATTGCTGCCGTTGTATTCGATCTTGATGTAATCCTTCAGGGCCCCGTCGATCTCCATCTGTTCGATCCCGCGGTAGATGCCGAGCCCGTGGTTCTCATGCACAACATAGTCTCCCACATGAAGCTGGGAGAAGCTGGATATCCTCTCACCGGAGAGATTCGATGCCCGCTTCTTCCGGACTTTCTTCTCTCCAAAAATATCGCTCTCGGAGATGACGGCAAATTTGATAAGCGGATACTCAAAGCCCCTGCTGGCATAGCCGCGCACAACGGCGATCTGCCCCGCCTCCAGGGCCTGATCAAGGTCCTGGGCGAGATAAGCCCTGATCCCATGCTCCTCGAGACCGGCCACAAGGCGCCTGGCCCTCGTCAAGGAGCCGGACAGCACGACTACACGATACCCTCTCTTTTTGTAGCGGGTGAGGTCATTGAGCAGGTATTCGAAGCTGTTCTGGTAGCTTCCGACAGCCTGCACGGTCATGCCAAACGTATCCGCGACCTCAAGATGTCCTCTGCGCACTTCGAGCATGGACAGAGCCACGCAGTGCATGCGGTTCAGCTCCGCATAGATGCTTTCCGCCCCGCAGATCTCAGGCATGTCCTCCTTGCGGAAGCTGCCCGCGTCAATGCGCATCTTCACACTCTCGCGGAATTCCTCTTCCGTTGCCTCAAGTGCCTGGACAATGCGGTTGGGTTCATCCAGGAAGATCTGGGTATAGCGCGGGTCAAACCAAGTAAGGAAGGGTGACGTCGTACCGCTGTGATCATGAGCCGGGTAGACGGTGATCTCCTTCAGCTCTTCTATGGAGCGCTGGGATTCCGGGTCAAAGGAGCGCATGGAATCCACCTCATCTCCGAAGTATTCGATGCGGATGGGATTCTCTTCCGTCAGCGGCCAAAGATCCAGGATATCCCCCCGGAATGCGAACTGTCCCGGCATACCCACCTCGGCGCAGCGCTCATAGCCGAGGAGCACCAGAACGCGCTTGATCTCTTCGAAGTCGCTCTCTGTCCCCCATTGAAAATGAAGGCACTCGGCTTTGAGTACCGCGCGCTCTGTCACGTAATCCATGAGAGAAGGGGCCGGAAGCACGACTGTGAGGCGGCCGGAGAAGCCTTCCTCTGTGAGTCTTCTGAAGACAAGCATGCGCTGTTGGTCCAGCAGATTCGAAGCGACGTCCGCCTGGTAGAAGAGAAGGTCCTTCGCCGGATAGTAGACGGTCTGCGGGTCATAGAAGCGGAGATTCTCATAGATGTTCTTTGCGGCCAGGTCATTTTCCGCTATCACAAGAGAAAGGGGAACGTCAAAAGAAAGCCCGCTGATCATGTGGGCTTTCTGGGCTTCAACGCAGCCTGTGAGGGACAGGACCCCCTTCGTCTTTCTCATCCGGCTGCGGATCTCTTCGTATTCTCTGAGCTCCGTAAGCGGCCGGATAAACATCTCTTTCTTCATGTGGCCTCACCGCCGCTGCTTCGTCTTTCTGCTTTCTTCGAGCTGTTATAGGCATTCATTGCGGCGTCCACTCCTTCGCGCAGTGAGCACTCCACTGCTTTGACTGCCCGGTCCAGTGCCAAGTCCGCGCTCTTCCACTCCTCTTCGGAGAAGCGGGAGAGCACCCAGTCTGCCAGTTCCCAGCCCTCCGGCTTCGCGCCGGTCCCGACGCGGATCCTTGTGAACTGATCCGTACCCAGGCATTTGATGATGTGCTGCAGGCCCTTCTGGCCGCCGGCGCTCCCCTGCTTGCGGATTCTCAGCCTTCCGACCTCCAGGTCAATGTCGTCACTGATGACGATCAGGTCATTTGCCGGATCCAGCTTATAGTAATGGACCGCCTCCGCCACGGCCGTCCCACTCAGATTCATATAAGTCAGCGGCTTCATGAGCAGAACCTTCCGGCCCTCGATGGCGCCGTTCCCGATCATGGCATGAAATTTCGTCCCGGACTGGGGGATGTGATGCTCTTCGATCAGACGGTCGATTACTTCAAACCCCATATTGTGCCGGGTCTTGTCATATTTCGGCCCCGGGTTGCCGAGGCCGACGATGAGATACATCTTTGTGTATTCCTCTTGCTGTTTGCGAAATAGATGAAATAGACTCATGTGCTTTTCTGTGCAGCCTTCTTCTTGTCAATGAGGATCCCGATTCCCCGGTGGAAGCCGTATAAGACGGCTCCGACCACAGCCCCCATGGGAATAAATAAGAATGACCAGGGCGTCCAGATCGTATGGATGTCATAAAAATCGCTCAGGAACAGGACCGCCAGCAGGAAGGTTACACAGCAGAGAAGCCACACCAGCCTCCGGTACCAGTTGAAGGGCCAGCAGACCTGAGCTACGACGATCAGGGCCACCAGGGCTCCGAGTACAATTACAAAGAGCGAATACATATCTTCGGGCCACCCGAAGAGCCTGGTGGAGAGCTGTACCAGAATGACGGTGAACACCATGGTAAGCGCTGCCGGCAATGAGATTCTGAGCACATGGATCAGGAATCCGGTGCTCTTCCACTCATCATGTCTCTCCAGGGCGAGAAGGAAGGACGGCATACCGATGCCGACGACATTCATGAGCCCCATCTGAAGGGTGGTCCATGGGTAGGAGGAGCGCAGGATGATGAAGATCAGGCTCAGAATGATGGAATAGATCGTCTTCGTGAGGTACAGGGCACTGACCCGCTCAATGTTGCAGATCACGGTCTTCCCTTCCCCGACGATCTTCGGCATAGCGGCAAAATCTGACTGCGTGAGCACGATATGGGCCGCATGCTTCGCCGCCTCGGAACCATAGGACATGGCAATTCCGCAGTCGGCGTCCTTGAGGGCCAGGACATCGTTGACGCCGTCGCCCACCATGGCGACCGTGTGCTTCTCTTCCTTCCAGGCGCGCACGAAAGCCTGCTTCTGTTCCGGCCGGACTCTCCCGAAGATATTGCAGTCCCGGATCGCTTCCCGGAAGGCTGCCGGATCCTCCGGCAGCGTGCTCGCATCAATATAGTGATCGGCATTCTTCACACCTGCCTGCTGTGCCACCGCAGATACGGTCGCCGGATTGTCTCCGGAGAGAACCTTGATGCAGACGCCGGCATTTTCAAAATAAGTAAATGTCTCCTTCGCATTGCTGCGGATCACGTCGGAGATCACAATGACGGCCATAGGTGTCAGCTTCCCGACAGACTTCTCCTCGGAAGAGATCCCGTCAGAGGAGCAAAGGAGAAGGCAACGAAAGCCTTTCTCTGAATACTTCTTCACGTAGTCGAGAACCTGCTTGTTCTCAGTCAGCAGCTCCGGAGCACCGACGACAAAAGAACCGTATTCCTCGAAAACCACTGCTTTGTATTTTCTGTCGGAAGAGAAAGGAATCCGGTCTCTGACAGTCCAGTCGTTCTTCCGGCCGAAGTATCTGTCGAGCGCGATCTGGGTCACATTCTGTTCGCGCAGCGCGCCGCCTATGTGAGCCATAATGTTCCGGATCTGATCGGCGCTGTTATTGCCTATGGATACGAGCCGGGAGATCCTCAGCTCACCTGTCGTGATGGTTCCCGTTTTGTCCGTGCAGATAATATCGGCGCGGGCGAGGGCCTCCATGGCCTCCATCTCCTGCACCAGGGCACCCTTCATGGCAAGTCTCCCGATTCCCAGGAGGAAAGAGATGGATGTGAGGAGCACCAGGCCCTCGGGAATCATCCCTATGACACCCGATACAGTGCGCACGACACTGCGGGAGAAGATCCAATGGCTGTCATAGCCGAGAGCTGCAGCCGTGTACGTCGCCGCAGCGCGCTGGCTCAGGAAGAGCAGGATGCCAATGGGAATGATCACGACAGAAATGATGCGGATGATGCGGTTGATGCTTCCGAGCATCTCGGAGGTGGCCCGCTCGCGGTTCTTAGTCTGTGCCACAAGCTTAGAAGAATAGCGGTTTTTTCCCACCTTCTCCGCCAGCATCATGGCGCTTCCGCCCACGACAAAGCTGCCGGATAAGAGGGAATCTCCCGAAAGCTTCCGCACCGGCTTTGATTCTCCGGTGATGAGAGACTCATTGACCTCGAGATACTCTGTGCTCAGCACGGTCCCGTCTGCGATGATCTGGTCGCCGGGAGCCAGACAGATCACATCGTCCCGCACGACTTCCTCTACCGGAATGGAGCTGACATTGCCGTTTCTCAGAACGGAAGCCTTTACGGAGGTGATGACATTGATGCCGTTGATGACATTGCGGATGCGGATCTCCTGGACAATGCCGATGACGGAATTGCAGACCATCACGCCCAGGAAGAGCATGTTCTTATACGAACCCGTGAGAAAGATAAGAAAGCCCAGAAAGACGTTCAGGAAATTGAAATAAGTGAAGGTGTGGGCCGCGATAATCTGCCGCGTCGTGCGCACGCCGGAATTGGTGTCCGTATTGGTCAGTCCCAGGGCTTCGCGCTCGCGGACTTCTTCCGTTGTGAGACCGCAAGAAGGGTCAGGCAAAGGAAGTACCTGTGCCTGACCGCTGTCATCCGCTTCTTCGGAAAGCTTCGCCTTCTTGCCGGGAACAAGCTTTTCAAGGGCTTCTCCGCCCTGTTCAAGCTTCCCAATCATCGCTTTCCATATGGAATATACAAGGTCCGAGAATGATTTCATATTCGAAATCCTTTATCCGTATTATTTTTCCGGATCGTCATAAATGAAGATTTCTGCCCCGTATGCGGGGAGCGGAAAGGCGATGGAGTAGGGCTTGTTGTCGCACTCCCCTTTCGTTGCCGTATAAGTCTTCTTGGCGATCGGAGCCATGCCCCCGTATTTGGGATCCATGGAATTCATGAGCAGACGATATTTGCCGGGTACAAAGCAGCCGACGCGATAATCGTCTCTGGCCATCGGTGTCATGTTGAGGACAAAGAGCAAGTTGTTCTTGCCGTCGGGCGAGTGCCTGACGAAGCTGTAAATGCTCCGGTCCGCATCGTCCGCGTTGATCCACTCAAAGCCCCTGGAGTCGTAATCCATCGCGTAAAGAGCCGGGTACTTCTGCACGAGCTTCCACAGATCGCGGACGTAGTCCTGCAGCTTCTTATTGAGCTCCGTCCCCAGGAGGAACCAGTCGATCTCGCGCTCCTCGCTCCACTCTCTCTGCTGGCCGAATTCCTGTCCCATGAAGAGCAGCTTCTTGCCGGGATGCCCGGCCATGTACGTATACCCCGCTTTGAGGTTCGAGAACTTGTCCTCGTAGATGCCGGGCATCTTGGACCACATCGAGCACTTCAGGTGCACCACCTCGTCGTGGGAGAGAACCAGAATGTATTTCTCCGAATAGGCATAGGAGGTGGAGAAAGTCATCTTGTAATGATTGCCCTTGCGGAAGAGCGGATCCAGCTTCATGTACTCCAGGAAGTCGTTCATCCAGCCCATATTCCACTTCATGGAAAAGCCCAGTCCGTCATCCTTCTCGACGTCGCCGGTTACTCTGGGCCAGGCCGTGGACTCCTCTGCGATCGTGACAACACCGGGATTACGGCCCCGGATCAGTGTATTGAGATGCTTAAAGAACTCGATCGCTTCGAGGTTCTTGTTCTCGCCGTACTTGTTCGCGACCCACTCGCCGTCTCTCTTGCCGTAGTCCAGATAGAGCATCGAGGCCACCGCATCCACCCGGATGCCGTCACAATGCATGAACTCAATCCAGAAAAGTGCATTGGCGATGAGATAGTTCTTGACTTCGGGACGGCCGTAATTGAAGATCTTGGTGCCCCAGTCCGGATGCTCGCCCTGTCTCGGATCACCGTGCTCGTAGAGCGCATATCCGTCAAACTCCGCAAGGCCGCACTCATCCTTCGGGAAATGAGCGGGAACCCAGTCGAGAATCACGCCGATCCCCTTCTTGTGGAAGTAGTTGATCATGTAGGCGAAATCCTCCGGTGTGCCGTAGCGGGAGGTGGGCGCATAGTAGCCTGTCACCTGATAGCCCCAGGACCCGTCAAAGGGATGCTCCGCGATGCCCATAAGCTCAACATGCGTGTATCCCATGCTCTTGATATAATCCGCAGCTCTCTCGGCAAATTCCCGGTAATTGTAGAATCCCTCCGGGATCCCGTCGCATTCCGGATGCTTCATCCAGGAACCGATGTGGGCCTCATAGATGATCATGGGTTCTTTCTCAATATCAAACTTGCTGCGCTTCTTTATCCAGGCGCTGTCCGTCCACTTCAGGCGGGACAGATCCACCACAATCGATGCCGTGCCGGGACGGAACTCCACGTAGTTGCCGAAGGGATCCGACTTATACAGCTTCTGGTCCAGCGCGCCGTGAATATAATACTTGTACAGGGCACCGGGACCGACACCGGGGATAAAGGTCTGCCACACGCCAATCTCGTCGCGGTTCTTGATTACATTTGCCTCAGGATTCCAGCCGTTAAAGTCGCCTATGACAGAGACACTCTTGGCGTTCGGTGCCCAGACAGCAAACCAGGTTCCCTTCACCCCATCAACAGTGGTGGGATGGGCCCCGAGCTTCCGGTACAGGTCGTAGTGGGTCGCATGTCCGAAATAGTGCTGATCCGTCTCAGTAAATTCATACTTGTTTTCCATGAGCAAACTCCTCATCTCCCGCGGTATCCCGCTGTTTTCTCCTCCGCAACGACGGCGTACAGCCTAATTATAAACGTTCGCGGAATATCTGTAAATCGCATTTCCCCGAGTATTGATATTTCCGGCCCTGTCCGCCGTTTCTTCAGGTGAGGTGATACCGCACCCGGCTTTGCCGCTCACTGATGGTAATTCTCACCTTCGACATAGCGCTCCGTCATCTCTGCCGTCACGCCGTGATTCTCTATGATCTCCCTGTAAAAATGCCCGCTCTTCTTGACAGTCCGTTCCTGTGTGCGGAAATTGACATGCACAAGACCGTATCTCTTGCTCTCGCCCTCCAGCCATTCGAAGCTGTCGAGGAAGGACCAGTAGTAATATCTCTCTACGGGCAGCTCCGACTGCACAAGCACCGAGAGCTGGTCATAGAGATACAGGCTGCGGAAACGGTCCGTGTCGTCACAGATGCCGTTGGCTGTCACCCAGATGGGCTTCGGACAGATTGCGCGCAGCTCCCGCATCACCTCTGCGAGCCCTTGGGGGTAGATCTCCCAGCCAAAGTCTGATTTCGGGTCCTGAGGCCGGACCAGGTCGCCGGCCGGCAGGTTCATATGATTCCTTGTGTAATAATTGACGCCAATGTAATCGCAGTAAATGCCCTTCTTGAAACCGCCGAGGTTCTGCATCGGGAAGCGGAACTCCCCCTTCAGGAAGGCCTTTGCCGCGCTGTCCTGAAATCCCCATTTGCTGATCTCAATACTCTTCCTCTGAAGGAAGCTCATCGGGCTGAGCGGCGCAAAGGCTCTCATGTGAAGGGCGACGCCCACCTTGGTATCCTGATAACCCATGCGTTCCCGCATGCGGTGGATCTTCTCGTACGCACGGATGTGGCACCCCGCCATAACGGACAGAACCCGTCTCGAGCTCACCAGATTGTTGTCGCCCGGAGGGAAGCCCTCGCCGCCGTACCCGAGAAGTGCATAGATATTCGGCTCGTTGAAGGTCACATAATCGCTGATCAGATCTCCGAAGCACTTCACAACCAGCCCGACATAGCGCAGAAAAGTCTTGACATTCCCCGGATAGAGGAAAGCGCCCCTTCTCTCAAACCATGTGGGATTGGTAAAATGATGAAGCGTGAGGCACGGCCGGATCCCTGAAGACAGCATGTACTCGATCTCTTCGCGGTATCTGGCGATGGCTTCCTGGTCAAACACCCCGGCTCTGGGCTCTATCCGGGCCCACTCAATCGAAAAGCGGTAGGTCTCGATCCCCATTGCCGCCATAATATCGATGTCTTCTCTCCACAGATTCCAGTGGTCGCAGGCGTTGCTGAAGGAGGAGGAGTCATGCAGCCTCCCCTTTCGCTCCCATTCCATCCAGTTGTGATCGATACTGCCCCCTTCAATCTGGGCAGAGGATGAGGCTGCGCCCAGCATCAGGCGTTTCGGTAATCTGTATCCTTTCATACATGAACTCCTATTGATTCAATAACTTCCACTCCGTCACGGAGAAGATGCCTCTCGGCGTACAGCGAATCTCCGGAATTACAGGCAGAGCCATAAAGGAGAGTGTCACAAATGGCTCCATATTCGCCGGTACTCCCATCTTATGCGCTTTGTTTGTCATTCTGCGGACCTTCTTGCTGACATAGCTGTAGCTCTTGTCCGAGATGAGCCCCATGATCGGCAGCTCCAGTGTATCAAATACGGCGCCGTTCTCCACAATCGTGTAACCGCCGCGTGTCCGCGCGAGCTCTTCTACAGCGAGGATAATGTCGCGGTCATTGTCGCCGATGACAATGATGTTGTGGCTGTCATGGGAGACCGAGGAGGCGATGGCGCCGTTCCTTATGCCAAAGCCTTTCACTGCTCCCGCCCCAATCTTGCCGGTATAGTGATGCCGCTCAAATACCGCGATCTTGTCGATCTCACCGTCCGGTATGAACTCTCCTCCATCCTCCGTACCCGGCAGGATGAGATCCAGCCGCTTCGTAAGGATCTCTCCGGGGATCATCTCGATGACAGGGGCCGGCACCGGTCCCGGCGCGACGCGGAGCTTCTCCGGATCAATCTTTGCCAGGTGCACCGTATCCTTCAACTGGGGCGGACAGGGCTCCGGCTTCACCTTCAGCATACTGTCAATCCGCTGGCCGTTGTAGAAGACCATCTGTGCGTTGAATTCCTTCAGGGAATCCCAGACGACGAGATCCGCATCGTAGCCGGGAGCTACAGCGCCTGTCCGGCGAAGTCCATAGCAGCGGGCCGGCTGGATCGTCGCCATCTTGATGGCCGCGATGGGACTGATTCCCATGCTGACAGCCTTCCGGACATTGTTATCGATGTGGCCTTCCCGGATGATGTCTTCGATGTGGCGGTCGTCAGTACAGAAACAGAAGCCTTCTGTATTGGTGTTGTTCTCCACGATCCCCTTTACGATATTCTCCAGGTTCTTGGCGGCGCTGCCCTCGCGGATATGACAGATCATACCCATGGCTCTCTCTCTCATGATGTACTCGTAGGTAGTGCCCTCGTGGTCCGTCGTGATGCCCGCCAGCACATAGGCCGCAAGATCTTCGGGAGAGAGATCCGGCGCGTGGCCGTCCTTGACCTTGCCGTCGAAGAGCTCGAGCTTGGCATTCATCTCGGGATCACCCTTGATCACTGCCATGTCATCCATGACCTCTCCAAGACCGAGGACACGGCGATTGCGGATATACGGCTCCATCTCCTTTGCAGTCAGGCGGCAACCGTTGTCATCGATCTCTGTCGACGGAACGCAGGAAGCGATCATGACATAGACGTGGGCCGGAGAATTCTTAGTCTGGTCCAGGATGTAATCTATGCCGTCCCTGCCGGAGACGTTCGCTGCCTCATGCGGGTCGACGATAAATGTGGTCGTGCCATGCTGCGCCGCCTGGGAGATCAGCACCTGGGGGTTCACCATTGTGGATTCCAGGTGGAGGTGTGCATCAATAAAACCGCTGGTTACGTACTGGCCTTCTAAGTCAATTTCTTTTTCGCCCGCATAATCGCCGATGCCTACAATCATTCCGTTCTTTATCGCGATGTTGCCTTCTTCCACGCGATCCGTGAAAACATTGACGATCTTCGCATTCTTCAGCACCAGATCCGCTTTGATCAGCTTTCTCGCAGCCTGGGAGCAGCCAAGATATTTTTCTAGCTTCATGACACCTCCTATCTGTGATTCCCTTCACCAGGGTGCTTACATGTTTAATAATATGTAACTATTCAGCACCCCTGAAATCAGAGTAAAAATCAGGCAGAGAACTTGTTCTCTGAATGGTTTTTGCTCTGATTTCGGGGCGGACAAGACGCGGAGCGTCTCTGAACGCCCACAATGAGGGACGCAAAGCGTCCCGAATGCTGGGGATGCTGAACAGTTACAATAATATATTATATCATATTATCGGAGAATTGTGTGAGTCAAAGGATTACTATTCACGGCCAATCTGCTCAGGTTCTGGCTCATCATGCTTGCATGAATGAGACAGGTTCTGGATCAGTTCCAAACACCCTGCAGGCGTTCTCCCAGGTAACCGCCTCCACCTCACTTTCGGTGACACCTTTTATCTCAGCGATCATTCGGACGACCTCATGGAGATAGGAAGAGACATTGCGCGTCCCGCGGTAAGGCTCAGGCGCAAGGTAAGGGCAGTCCGTCTCCAGGACAAGGAATTCAAGAGGGATCTCTGCCGCGACTTTCTTCAGCTTTCTCGAAGTGTTGTAGGTCAGGACCCCGCCGATGCCGAGAAGAAACCCGAGCTTCGTGTAAATCCTGGCCTGCTCAAGGGAATACGCGTAGGCATGCAGGATTCCCTTCCTGGGAAGCTCCCGCCCTGGGCCGGGCAGGAGCTCCTTGCGCCAGACCCACTCTTTTCCGGGAACCGTCTCGTACTCCCCGGGCGCAAGGGAGCGCTCCGCCTCCGCTTTCGATATCTTTGCGCCGGGCCTTCCTTCTCCATACATGCGTTCAATCAGGCGCAGCGTATCCGCCGCTGCCGTGCGGGAATGAACGAGGATCGGCCTCTTTGCCTCAATTGCAAGCTCCATCTGCCTCTGAAAGGCAGCCTGCTGAATCTCATGGCTTTCGACGTTCCAGTGATAATCCAGGCCGATCTCACCGACAGCGACAATCCCGGGTTCCGCAAGCAGAAGGCGGAGCTTCTTTAAGACGTCATCCGTGAGGCCTTCTACTTTGTGAAAATGTATGCCGTCGGCCATAAGATACTGCCCGCCTTCGAGGGCCGCGCGGGAGCAGGCTCCCACCTCGTCCGGGTGAAGGCCCACAGCCCCATAGACAAAGTCATATTGTCGGGTGAGCTCCCGGACGCGGTCCAGTGACTGCACACTCGCGGCGACCGCGACAACTCTCCCCACTCCTTCTTTTGCAAGTGAAGTGAGGACCGCAGCGCGGTCCTCATCATATGCATGGTCGTCGTAATGGGTATGCGTATCAAATATCATGAGATCCCCGATCCGCCGGGCACGGAGTCCTTGTCCGGCACCATGATAGAGAGAGAGCCGTCCGGAGCTTCCGCACAGAGGATCATGCCCTGGGACTCAAGTCCCGCCATCTTCCTCGGGGCGAGGTTCTCGATCACCATCACCTTCTTGCCTACCATCATTTCCGGTGTGTAATGAGGGCGCAGGCCGGACAGAATCTGTACGGTCTTGTCGCCAAGATCCACCTGGCTGACAAGGAGCTTCTTGGATTTCTTCACTTCCTCGCAGGCCTTGATCTCCCCCACCCGGAATTCACATTTCATAAAATCATCGTAAGTGCACTCGGGCCGGTGTTCATATGTGATCTCCCCGCCCCCGGCGCTTCCGCCGGCCGCTGCAGCCTCTGCTGCGGCGGTATCTGTACTCTTCTGCGCAGCCGCCTCGGCCTCGGCCTTCTCCCGGGCCTCGAGTTCGGCGAGGGTCGGAAGCCCGTGCGCCTTCCGCTGCGCATCGATCCGCTCCATCACTTCCTCTGCCTTCAGCCTCTGGAACAAGATCTCAGGCGCGTCCGTGACCTTGTTCTCCTTCGGGTAATTGCCCGCATGAGAGAGATCCTCATAAGAAATCTCCGGAGCGTTGATCTGTTCCAGTATCTTCTTTGCGGTCGAGGGCATGTAGGAGCTGAGCAAGGTGGCTCCGGTCTGGATCCCGTCGAGCAGGTTGTAGAGCACGGTGGAGAGCCTGTCGGCGCTCGCTTCGTCCTTCGCCAGCTTCCAGGGCTCGGTCTCGTCGATGTACTTGTTGCAGCGCTTGAAGAGAAGGAAGATCTCCGTCAGGGCATCCGCCACGCGGAGCTTGTCCATCTTCTCCTCTACCTTTGCGACGGTCCCGGCGATGACAGACTTTAAGTCAGCGTCTGTTCCATTTTCATCGGAAATACCCTTGTCCGCAGCCACTCCCCCGAAATACTTATTCGTCATGGCGATGGTGCGGTTGACGAGATTGCCCATGGTGTTGGCGAGCTCGGAATTCCACCTCTCCACCATGAGGTCATAGGAAATGACGCCGTCGTTCTCGAAGGGCATCTCATGGATGCAGAAATAGCGGACCGCATCCACGTTGAAAATCTCCGCCAGGTCATCCGCGTAGATCACATTTCCTTTCGATTTTGACATCTTGCCGCCGCTCTGCAGCAGCCAGGGATGGCCGAACACCTGCTTCGGAAGCGGAAGATCCAAGGACATCAGGAAAATCGGCCAGTAGATTGTATGAAAGCGGATGATGTCCTTGCCGATCAGGTGAAGGTCGGCAGGCCAGTACTTCGCAAATTCCTCCGAAGAATTGCCATTCGCGTCATAGCCGATGCCCGTGATGTAGTTGGCGAGGGCATCGAGCCAGACATAGCTGACGTGCCCCGGCGCGAAGTCGATCGGCACGCCCCAGGAGAAGGAAGTGCGCGACACGCAGAGGTCTGTAAGCCCGGGGAGAAGGAAATTGTTCATCATCTCATTCTTCCGGCTCTCCGGCTGGATGAATTCGGGGTGTGTATTGATGTACTCGATCAGGCGGTCGGCGTACTTGCTCATTTTAAAGAAATAGGCAGGCTCAGAGGCCGGCTCCACATCGCAGCCGTCCAAGGGGCATTTGCCGTCCACAAGCTGGGATTCCGTATAGAAGGACTCGCACTCCTTGCAGTACATGCCCTTGTACTCTCCGAGATAGATATCCCCCTTCTCATACATCCTGCGGAAAATCCTCTGGATCTGCTTCTCGTGGAAGTCGTCCGTCGTGCGGATGAAGAAATCGTAGGATGTGTCCATGAGATCCCAGATCCTCCGGATCTCGCCGGCGGTCTTGTCCACATACTCCTTCGGAGTCACTCCCGCCGCATTCGCGCGGTCTTCGATCTTCTGGCCGTGCTCGTCGGTCCCGGTATGGAAATGGACGTCGTATCCCTCCTGCCGCTTGAATCTGGCGATGGCATCTGCAAGAATAATCTCGTAGGTGTTGCCGATATGGGGCTTTCCGGATGCATATGCAATTGCTGTGGTGATGTAATACCTTCCTTTATTGGCCATGCTCTTAAGGCCTCCTCTTATCAAAGAATCGTTTGTTGAAAAATTACAATTATTGTACTTTCGATTTTCCATTGCGTCAATGGGACGCGCTGTTTATTGGCACTGGATAATGTACGTATTCCCGTCCTGAAATGCGATCGTTCCGAGTCCCTGCAGGAGCTCCTCGTTGATCTCAGGGTACATCTGCCGTTCCAAATCGCCTACATAGATATATTCTACTCCGTACTTCCCGAGCAGCTCCTTCGCGGCGGCTGCGTCGTATGTCGTATAGATCTGCCTGCAGTCGGCAATCCGCTGATCCAGCTTCTCGGTATCTCCGCGCCAGAGCCACTCGTGAACCCTCCAGCCCGCCACTGTGGGCAGACCGGTGGAGACCGACACGCGCTCGTAGTCGCTGTAGCTGTCGCCCGGGGCCTCCAGAATGATCGGCTGGCCTTCGACGGAACTGTTCAGGTAATTGATCGCTTCAAAGTCTGACGGGAAATATTCCGACACGTATACCGAGGCATCCGTGTGAACCCGGAGCGAGGGGTTGAAGACATTTCCAAACCAGGAAGAAACACCCTGCACAATGTACCCCCCGGTAAGCAGAAGCAGGCAAAGCCCGATGATGCCGGATGCAATCCTGAGATTGGCGGCGGCCTTCCCGCTGCTCTTGCTGTCGGAATGCGGCCTGCCGGCCCCGGCGGCCTCGTCAGCAGCGCTGTCCTCAGTGCCTTCTGCCGTCTCCTTCTCCATCGCAAACGCGCCGGCAAGTGCCTCCGTCTCATCCGGCTCCAGGCTCCCGTCTGTGAGGAAGCTCTTAGCTTTCTCCGATGTCTGTACCGTATTCGCTGCTTTCCAGGCATCGCTTCCGAGAACCAGGGCTCTCATCAGGATATACGCCATGCAGATTCCGAACAGAATGAATGCCTGATAGCTCAGCTTGAACATCGTGTTGGCGCGGTAATGGCTCCCGCTGTAGATGTCCACGACGTAGATGCACTCGGGTATGAGAACCAGCCCGGCCGCGCACAGCCCGTAGAGGAGCACCACAAGATCCGGGAGCGCCATCCTCCTCATGCGCCGCAGCGCCTTCGGAGCGTCTGCATTCCGCTTCTTCTTCTCCAGAATCAGGCGGATGATGAAGCCGATGAGGCAGGCCGCAGGGAGCCCCCAAAGTACCAGCAGCTGATAAGGCAATGTGTGGCTGTGTGTGAGCGCAACCTGTGAAGAAATCTTAGTAAAGCTCAGTGTAAAGGGCAGCGCCGCCGCATAGCCGCAGCCAAACATCACCGCGGCAATACACAGCATCGCAAGGAGGAATTTCAGAATCTCTTCCCGATAACTGCGCAGCAGGACAAAGAAGAAGACGGTCCCGCAGACGACAAAGTAAATCGGAAAATCCCAATAGTTCGTCCAGCGGAACACCCCGGTCATCATGCCGCAGAGAATGACCTCCGGACAAAGGAACGGGAAGCGCTTCTGCCTGCGGGGATCCTGCTTTCTCGCCCACCCGTAGACAACTGCCGTCACTGTGATGACGAAGAGAATGTTGACGTAATGGGCATGCAGGTCGCCAAGCACTGAGGAGTATGCCGGGAACTCATGGATCGTCTTGTCCGGCAAGTCGGGGTCATAGCCGATATACCTGGTGGAATCCGGAAACCAATAGGAATAATAGACTCCCCTGGCTTTGTTCACAATCGGCAGGATGATCCCGTAGATGACATAGTGGAAATTCCCGCAGAAGGCGACGGCAGCTCCGCCGACCAGCCCGGCGAAGTACGGGGCCAGCCTGTGCTCTCTCCCATATTCCTTCTTTGCATTCTCCAGCTTATCGAAGATCAGCTGGAAGACAAGAGAGAAGGGAAGCATAAATGAGAAGGCCGTGACCAGTGCCCGCATGAGATTGTAGCCTTCCCCGGCCGTCACTGCAGTAAATTTTGTGAGAAATGCAGTGATGTACTGGCCTCCGTAATAGTAATTGATCGTTTCTCCAGCGTACCAGGGGTCGGCAAAGGGCATTTTCAAAGAGCGCATCATGGACGTAAGGAAAGCGTAGTCCATGAATTTCTCTGTCCCGTAAGCTTCCGGCCTGAATCCTATAATATAGACTGCCACAGAAAACAGGAGCAGGAAGAGGACCTCTTCGATCAGGATGAGCTTCAAGGACCTGAACACGTCCGTGACGATCCCCTCGCTTTCCGTGGACAGTTCTCCACGGGCTCCGCTCTTCATCATCTTTTTCTTGCGGGCTGCAGCGAGCGCATAGATCACATAGCAGACAATCCCGGGGATGCCCGCGCAAATCAGTGCATTGTTCTGGACGAAGGATAGCAGGCCGGTGCAATTCAGCGTCCAGAGCAGCCAGGCGGAAAGGAAGAGGCCCAGCGTTTTTGAAAAGAGCCAGCCCTTGTCCCGGAATTTGTGAAAAATGACATAGGCCAGGGGGAGATATGCGATTCCCAGAAAGAGGAGCACACCCCACCATAAGAAAACCAGTCTCATGTAAACACCTCCGACATTCCTAAAATCATAGCGCATGTGGGCGCCTCATGCAAGAGAGAGTATTTGGAACCATCCCGTTACTATTCACGGCCAATCTGCAATCAGGTTCTGGCTCATCATGCTTGCATGAATGAGACAGGTTCTGATTACAGATAAGGCCTGTGAAGCAGGAACCTCCCCTACAGCCTCAGACATAAGCAGCTTTAGCTGCGACATACGTGCGAAGCACGGATGGTCTGTGGCCTGTAG
>CADCQE010000264.1 GCA_902803505.1 uncultured Lachnospiraceae bacterium
ACATTTTAGAAAATGTCGCAAAAAGAACCGTCCCCACTGCATCATTTTATGCCGCAAAAAGAACCGTCCCTACTGCATCATTTTTTCTCCAGCCCGATCTCCATCTCTCCATTCAGCTTCGCAATGATATTCGGCAGTTCCTTGTCCACCACGTCGTTCTCCAGCTGACAGGTCCCGGCGTTGGCATGGCCGCCGCCGCCATAGAACAGGCACAGGTCGCCAATATTCACCTTCGAGGCCTTGTTGATAATCGACTTGCCGATCATCACGGCTGTGTTCTGCTTGCGGAAGCCCCAGGCGACGTGGACGGAGATCTCGGTCTCCGGATACATCGCGTAGATCATGAAGCGGTTGCCGGCATAGATCGTCTCCTGTTCCCTGAGGTCGAGGACGACGACCCTGTCGTGTACCTGGGCAAGCTCGCTGAGCTGCTTCTTGAAGAGCTCCTGCTGCTCAAAGTACATCTCCACGCGCTCCTTCACGTCCGGAAGCTCAAGCACATCCTCAATCTTGTGGTCGACACAGTAGTCGATGAGCTCCATCATCAGCTGGTAGTTGGAGACCCGGAAGGTGTGGAAACGGCCAAGGCCCGTGCGGGCATCCATCAGGAAATTGAGCAGAACCCAGTTCGTCGGATTGAGGATCTCTTCCTTTGTAAAATCAGCGCTGTCGCCCTTGTCTACCGCCCACATGATTTCTTCGGAGACGCGGGTGAAGACCTTCGCGCCGCCGTAATAGTCGTACACAACCCTGGCAGCGGACTTTGCATCACCGTCAATGATGAAGCGGCCCTTCGCCTTCTCCATGTTGATGCGGATGAGTTCGCTCTCATGGTGGTCAAAAGCCAGGCCGACGCGGTCGTCAAAAGGAAGGTTCGTGGTAATGTCATTCGACGTGATCTCCACTTTTCCGTCCTGAACGTCTTTGGGGTGTACAAACTTAATCTCATCTATAATATCCAGCTCTTTGAGCAGCATGGCACATACAAGTCCGTCGAAATCGCTTCTTGTGATCAGACGCTTCTTGGGAGAAGCATCACCGTTCTTCGTCGTCTCCACCTGAATTACCTCATCTTTCTATGATCGTTAAAGAAATGATCTGCTATGCCTTGAACAGTAACTATTATACATCCGAAACTGCTGTCCCGCCAACGATTTTATTGTCAAACCGAATAAAAACAATTATAATGATACCACTAAACGGTTACGGAGCGGCATAGATGGGAGCAGCATTTCGCGCGGAGAATATTGAGCAGCACTACGGCAGGCGAAGGATTCTGACCTCCTGCACCTTAGAGGCAGCTGAGGGAGAATGCATCGGCGTCGCCGGAAGGAATGGAAGCGGCAAGAGCACGCTGCTTCAGATTCTTGCCGGTGTCCGAAGACCGGCCGGAGGCAGCCTGACCTTCCGCGGGAAGAACCTGCTTGCATCCGGGAGCGGCATCGGATCCCTTGTGGCTTATGTCCCCCAGACCAATCCGCTCATCGAAGAGCTGAGCGCCAGAGAGAATCTGCAGCTGTTGGCCGGCAGGAAGGTCAGCCATCAGGAAGAGATCTGTAAGAAGCTTCAGCTCGAAGAGCTCTTTCCGATGAAGGTCTCCAGGATGTCCGGAGGCATGAAGCGGAGAGTGGCGATTGCATGCGCGCTCACCGAGCACCCGCCTGTCCTTGTGATGGATGAGCCGACATCTGCCCTGGATCTCTATCAGAGGGAGATCATCATGAACTATCTCGCCACTTACAGACAGGAGGGCGGGATTATCGTGATGGCGACGCATGACATCGAAGAGATGGCGTTCTGTGACCGCTTGTATCTGATCCGCGGCGGGACTTCTGAGGAGTGTCTCCCGGAATACGCCGTCAAGTGTATTAAAGGAGAAAGGGAGCTATGAGAAAAACACATTTCAAAAAACTGGTTGCTGCAGTGTTAACAGGAGCTCTTGCTCTGCAAGCCGCGTTTATTCCTGTCATGGCTGAGGATGCGGGTATCGATTCTGACATTCCGGATACAGAGCTGCTCGATGAGATTGCTGCTCTTAGCAATGCTGACAAGGGTGATCTCGGCGTCATAACCGTGGACATCGATGCAGCGGGTTCTGTCACGATGAATGGAGCGAGTCTCTTTGAGATCGATGCGGAGGTGGTGAGTTCGGCGGATCTTGCGAACGGGACGCATTCCACGACCGGCTCGGTCAGCTCCTCCGGAATCACAGTTGATTTTTCGGAGTACATGGACAGCGAGACGATCCAGCTGAAGCTGCCCGGAGTGCCCATGGTTCTTTCCTACAATTACCAGAATGATCCATCGGGATCTTATCTCGCGTCCATGGTGGGAGAAGATGCCCTGAAGGTCATCAACAATGCCCTGAAGCTTGTGAATGCTTCCACGACGAATCCTGAGGGAATGGCAGCTTTTGGCCAGGAGATCTCTGCTATCTTCGCAGAAGCGGCCGGATCTCTTAAGTTTGAAACAGCTGCTGAGAAAGAGTGCTCCATCGGCGGAAAAGCAGTCGTCTGCCAGGGCGTGCAGGCTCCTATTTCCAAAGACCTCATTATGGACACCGTCAGTAAAGTGTTTGACTGCAAGCTTCCGATCGGGATCACTTACGGCGAGTATTTTGACAGAATCTTTGCCCTTCAGGCTCAGACAGATCCGTCAGCGCCGAAAAGCATCAAAGAATTTATCGACTACACCTTTGCTTCGATGCCGGGTGAGCTTGTTTGTGCCTATTACGTGACAGAGGACGGAGCTCCGGCAGAGATCGACCTCACGGCAGAAGGAAACACCCTTGCAATCCAGCTTCGCGGCCCGGCCGGCATGAACTGGTCTGAGATCGCCGTGACGGCGGGCGACACGGAGATCGGACTTCTCTCCATCAACATGAGCGAGACCGGCTATGAGGCTTCCGTGTCCGTATCCGGCCAGGTGATGGCTACGCTCAGCATCAATGCAAGCGACATGAGCTATCTGCTCACTTCCCCGATGCTTCCGTTCGAGATTGCCGGCCAGATCATTGTAAATGAGGACGGCAGCATGACTCTGGTTAACAACTGTGACAATCTTGTCGTCACCACAACAATCTCCTACGGCGGAACAGTTGAGAAGCCCGAGGGTGATGTGCTTGAGCTCTCCTCCATGACAGAGCAGGACTTCGCCGCGATTGCCAGCAGTCTCGCATCCGTGTTCGGGAACTCCTTCGCCGCAGCTCCGGCAGCATAAACGTTCCTGTATCTTATGAAGCAATGGCTTATTTATCTTAAATATGAGATGAAGAAGGGGATGGCGCTCATCCCCTTCTTTCTCGTGAGCGCCCTTCTGGCTGGGGGCGCTGTTCTGCTTGCCGCCATCATTTTCTGTGCGGTGATGGATGCCAGGCAGCTCTTTCCGAAAGCACAGGTCGCGATCGTGGCGGGCAGCGACGGAACCGACGACAGCTCGGAAGCAAAGGGAGATGTAGGTCTTAAGACGAATCTCGCCCTGGGCCTTGTACAGGGGATGGAGAGTGTCAAGAGTATCTGCAGCTTCAATTATATGAGTCCTCTTGAAGCGGTTGAAGGACTGAAGGATGGAAGTGTTGACGCGGCGATCTATCTGCCGAAAGGCGTCTACGAGGATATCAACAACGGCACCAACACGCCCGTGCTCATCCGCCTCTCCCCCAGGAACAAGGCCCTGTCCGAGGGCCTGTTCGCCCAACTTGTGGCCGACGGCGCCTCCCTGATCCGCACCGTGGAAACGGGAGTCTATTCGGTTGACCGGACGAGCGCTGTCTATGCTCCTGTATCCTCTCTGGGCAATGCAGAGGACCAGATGTTCTCTCTTTATGTAAAATGCGCACTGGCCCGGGGGAACAGCTTTACAGAGCACGGGGTCTCCCTGTTTGGCTCCCTGACACAGCTTCAATTCTACGAAGTTACCGCAATCCTGCTTCTGCTCCTGTTATTCGGAATCGGTTTTGCCGTGCTTTACAATGAAGGAGAGCGGCGCGCTGTCTCCTACATGAGACGAAGCGGGTTCCACTGCGTGAAAGCGGCGGCTGCGAAGCTCCTGTCCGCCACTTGTGTGCTGTTCCTCCTGCTGACCCTGATCACACTGGCTGCCGGTGTCCTTTTTCCAAACGGGATTGCGGCGGGTTCCGGTGAGGAGGCAGCTGCCATCCCGGAGCTCCTTGCGGGGGCCTTCTCAAAGCTTCCGTCGCAGCTCCCTATGATCCTTCTGATTGCTGGGACGCTGAGCATACTGATTCATGTGATCTATTCACTGATTCCGGTAAAGCATGCGGCTCTTCTCTACCTGCTGATTGTCATAGCTCTGTTCTGCCTGACCGGCGGTTTGCTGCCTTCTCCCTCGATGTCAAGAGGCCTTCAGACGGCGGCGTCCATTTCCCCGATCCCTCTGTGGCAGAAGGCAATAGCGGCAATGCTCTTTGGAGGAGGTGTATGAGATGACAGGATGGAAAAAATGGCTCTGCCGTCTGAAGGTCCTTCTCCTTTCCCAGCTCCGCTCTCCTTTCTTCTACCTGACGGCGGTCCTTCTCATCGCTCTGCAACTCTACCTCGGATCCGTGTCTTTGCCTGCCGCTTCGAACCGGGTCATCGGGCTTGTCAATGGAGGCGGACGCTATGCGGAAGCAGTCACCGGGGCGCTTCTTGAGAAGGAGAGTGCCTATACCTGGAAGCTCTATCCCAGCCGGGAGGCTCTGGAGGATGCGGTAATCAGCGGGAGCGCGGATAGCGGATTCGTGCTTGATGAGCGGCTGGATGCGGCTGTGGATCGGGCTGAGTCGGCGGATTACAGTGCCGGAAGCGGCGGAGTTCAGGTTCCGGATCTGAGCGGATGTATCGATTACTATGTCTCCACATCCTCTACGAAGGGCGCAGCCGCTAAAGAATCTGTGTATGCTTGCCTGTTTGACGCGATCTCTCCGGTATTGGTAAAGAGCGCAATCCGTGCGGGGGTCCTGTTCGAAGATTCAGGAGATGCCGTGTGGCAGCGGGCTCTGGAGGAAATGCAGCGCGTGGCCGAAGAGGACACTCTGTTCAGCGTCCGCTTTGAAATCTATGGAGAGGAGGAAGCTCCCGCTGACGAGAGCGCAGACGCGGAAAAGAGCAATCTCGCTATGATCGCAGCACTTCTTCTCTTTGCAGCGTCCCTCTTGTTTGCAACGGCAAAATTCCGGGAGAGCAGCAAAGCCCTTGCCATCTGGCTCCGAAAGGGAGGGTGGATCTACCGGATCTTGGAGATCTATGCCCCTTTGCTCCTAACCGGACTGTTTCTGGCAATCCTGCTGTTTCTGCAAGGCCTGCCGCTGACCCCGGGCGTGCTTCTTCTGATTCCCGTTCTGCTCGCGGCAGCACTGTGGACTTCACTCTTTGCACGCCTGTTCCGAAAGGAAGGGATCTATCTCTTCCTTTCCGTCGCCCTGATTCTGATCGCAGGGGTACTGACCTCCTCTGCCGGAGATCTCTTTTTTCTGAATTCCGTGCGCTGGCTCAGGTTTCTGCTCCCCTCCGTCTGGATCAAGGGGTGCCTGCTCCTATGAAGCCGGAAGAACTCTCAAAACTGGCGGAGCGCGCGGGATTGGAACTGCGCATGGAGGAGGAAGGCCTGACCCTCACGGACGGAGTCCTCTCCGTCAGGGCGGATCTCTCGCAGGACTTGAAACGGCTTGGCTCATCCGAGCTCAGGCGCGAGCTCCTGGTTCGCGCGGCACTGGGGCGAAAGGCCCCGCGCTTTCCGGGGCTGAGCCCTGAAGCCGGATCCGGACAGAATGAGAAAGGAAGCTCTCCTCTGCCCGAAGGCCTTCGACCTGTCGCCATTGATGCGACCGCGGGGCTGGGAGAGGATTCCCTGCTGCTGGCAGCAGCAGGCTATTTAGTCCATCTCTTCGAGATCAATCCGCTCATTGCGGCACTCCTTGAGGATGGACTGGAGCGGGCGAAACGCACACCAGGCCTTGACGGGATTGCGGAGCGCATGGAGCTTCACACGGGGGACAGCATCAAGCTGATGCCGATGATCGAAGCCCCGGAGCTCATCCTGCTTGACCCCATGTTTCCCGCCAGGAAGAAGAGCGGACTTGTCAAGAAGAAATTCCAGCTGCTTCAGCGCCTGGAGCAGCCATGTGCAAATGAATTCGAACTGCTGCAGGCCGCTGTCGCTGCCTCTCCCGCCAAGATCATCATAAAGCGGCCTTTGAGAGGACCCTTCCTCGGCGGAATGAAACCCAGCTATTCTATTGAAGGCTCCACGATACGCTATGACTGCATTGTACTGCAGCCACGTATCTCTTGACAAAACTTTCGCCCCATGGATATAATGGGTGAATGCTGTATGCATTGGCGTGACGGGAACGGTATCGTCACGCACTTTTTTGACGTTCGGGCGGACTTGCGGCTGGAGGATATCCTGATGAAACACCGCTTCAGAATTGTCAGGAGCACCACGGAGGAAGATTCAAAATGAGTGAAGAAACGACAACAAAGAAGAAGAACATTCTGACCTATGCCGGACTGCAGAAGCTCGAGGAAGAGCTGAATGATCTCAAGGTAAACAAGCGCAGAGAGATCTCAAAGAAGATCGGCGAAGCCCGCGAGCAGGGTGACCTCTCTGAGAATGCGGAGTATGACGCAGCGAAAGATGAGCAGCGCGATATTGAGGCCCGTATCGAAGAGATCGAGGAGATCCTGAAGCACGCAGAAGTGTTTGTCGAGGATGAAGCAGATACGGATGCGGTCAATATCGGATGCAAGGTCACACTTTATGACTGCGATTTTGACGAAGAAATCGTGTTCCAGATCGTCGGATCCATGGAAGCAAATTCGCTGATGAATAAGATTTCCAATGAGTCTCCGGTTGGATCTGCCCTTATGGGAGCCAAGGTCGGGGATACAGTGGCGGTGGAAATGCCTACAATGACGAGCCACTATCGCGTTCTGGGAATCGAGAGAAACGTGTGAGCTTAAGTGGTCTTGCTCCGGAGCCCGGGGCGGGACCATTTTCAATACAACGAGTCAAAGAAAGGGATGCTTTGGCTCTCAAGAAATGCAGGATCTATGAGGAGGGTATTTATGCCGGAGAGAAAGCAGGAACAGACACAGGACCTCAACCAGCTGAGAAAGGTGCGCCGGGAGAAGCTTGCGGCCCTCATTGAGGAGGGCGAGAATCCATATGAGATCGTCACATATGACCAGACGGAGCACACGAAGCAGATCAAAGACAACTATGAGGCGTATGAGGGGAAAGAGGTCTCCATTGCCGGGCGGCTGATGTCCAAGCGGGTGATGGGCAAAGCCTCATTTGCAAATGTCTCTGACCGCGACGGCAATATCCAGATCTATGTCTCCCGGGACGACCTCGGGGATGAGAATTATAAGAAGTTCAAGAAACTGGATGTCGGCGATATCGTCGGCGTGAAAGGCATCGTCTTCACAACCAAGATGGGGGAGAAGTCGATCCATTCGAAGGAAGTGACGCTTTTGTCTAAGTCGCTGCAGATCCTTCCCGAGAAGTTCCACGGCCTGACCGACACGGATATCCGCTATCGCCAGCGCTATGTGGACCTGATTATGAATCCGGAAGTGAAGGATGTCTTCATCAAGAGATCGAAGATCATTTCCGCCATCCGCCGCTATCTCGATGAGCGCGACTTCATGGAGGTGGAGACTCCGATGCTTGTGGAAAATGCAGGCGGCGCGGCAGCCCGTCCGTTTGTCACGCACTTCAACGCGCTGGATCAGGATAAGAAGCTGCGCATTTCTCTCGAGCTCTACCTGAAGAGACTCATCGTCGGCGGCCTCGAGCGCGTCTACGAGATCGGCAGGGTATTCCGGAACGAGGGCCTTGACATCAAGCACAACCCTGAGTTTACTTTGATGGAGCTCTACCAGGCCTACACGGATTACAACGGCATGATGGATCTCACGGAGGATATGTACCGGACTGTTGCGCAGGAAGTGCTCGGGACAACCACTATCGTCTACAAGGGTGTCGAGATGGATCTCGGCAAGCCCTTTGTGCGCATGACGATGACGGAAGCAGTGAAGAAATACAGCGGAGTAGATTTCGATGAGGTGAAGACCCTTGAGGAAGCCCGGGCTGTCGCCAAAGAAAAGCATGTGGAATATGAGGAGAGGCATCAGATCGGCGACATCCTGAATTTGTTCTTCGACGAATTTGTGGAGGACGAGTTGATTCAGCCGACATTCATCACAGGTCATCCGATTGAGATCAGCCCGCTCACGAAGAAAGACCCGGAACATCCGGGGAAGGTTCTGCGCTTTGAGATGTTCATGAACGGCTGGGAGATGTGCAATGCCTACTCCGAGCTCAACGACCCCATCGACCAGCGGGAGCGCTTCCTGGCTCAGGAGGAACAGCTTGCCCAAGGCGACGAAGAGGCTCAGACCACAGATGAGGATTTCCTCAACGCATTGGAAGTCGGTATGCCTCCGACGGGAGGAATTGGATACGGCATCGACCGCTGGTGTATGCTGTTTACCGGGGCTGAGGCCATACGTGATGTATTGTTGTTCCCGACAATGAAGTCGTTAAAGACAGGCAGTGACGGAAATGGTGTAAGCTCCGAGACCGAAGAGGCTGCTCCCGTAGAAGCTCCCGCAGTGAAGGTGAACGATCCGAAGATGCCGCTTTTCGACGCCAAGGTTCCGGATTACGAGCACCTGAACATCGAGCCGCTGTTCGAGGATCAGGTCGATTTTGAGACCTTCAGCAAGTCCGATTTCCGTGCCGTGAAGGT
>CADCQE010000265.1 GCA_902803505.1 uncultured Lachnospiraceae bacterium
GCGACGCCCTTCACATTCTTTGACAGCTCGTCCATCCGCTCCCGGAGCTTCGTGCGCTCCAGTTCCAGCTCCCGGGTGCTGCCGCCGCGCTTCGCGTACCAGCTGATCGTCTTATCCGCGTAATCCTTCGCCTCCTGCAGAATCTTCCTGGCTTCCTCCGAAGAATCCGAGAGAATGTCCCGCTTCCGGCTGGTCAGCTTGGCCTCCTTCTCTTTCAGCTCCTTCTGAAGACGCTCGATCTCGATGCGGGCATTTGCCGCGGCGATCTTCTCCTGCTCCAACTCGGCCCTCTGCTGCTCGAGTCCCGAGATCACATCCTCAAAGGACTCATCCTGCGAACTAAGGAGCGATCTCGCCTCATCGATCAGATCCTCCGGGAGCCCCAGTTTCCTGGAAATCGCAAAGGCATTGCTCTTCCCGGGCACCCCGATCAGCAGGTGATACGTGGGGGAGAGGGTGTCGACATTGAACTCGCAGCAGGCATTTTCCACACCGGGAGTGCGGAGAGCGTAGATCTTAATCTCACTGTAGTGCGTCGTGGCCATCGTCCGGATGCCCTGGGCGTGGAGCTTGCTCAAGATCGCGATGGCCAGCGCGGCGCCCTCCGTCGGATCCGTACCCGCGCCCAGCTCATCGAAGAGGACCAGCGAGCGCTCATCCGCCAGGCGCAGGAACTCCACGACATTCGTCATATGGGATGAAAATGTAGACAGCGACTGCTCAATGCTCTGCTCATCGCCGATGTCCGCATAGACCTCGGAGAAAACCGCGATGCGGCTCTGGTCCGCCGCCGGGATGTGGAGCCCCGCAAGTCCCATCAGGGTCAGGAGCCCGGTAGTCTTCAGCGACACCGTCTTGCCGCCGGTGTTCGGGCCGGTGACGACAAGAAGGGTAAAATCTTCACCGAGGCGGATGTCGATGGGCACAGCCTGCTTCTTCGGAATCAGCGGATGGCGGGCCCTCCGGATGTCAATGATGCCGTCGTCCGCGATGACCGGGCGGGTCGCATTCTGCTCGAGGGCGAGGCGGGCCCGGGCGAAGATGAAATCCAGCTCCGCCATCATGTCATAGTCCACGCGGATGAAGCCGGTCTTGGCCGCAAGGAGCTCCGAGAGACCGGCCAGAATGGCTTCGATCTCTTTTTCTTCCTTCATTTTCAGTTCGCGGATCTCATTGTTGAGCTTCACCACGGCCGCCGGTTCGATATAGACCGTCGAGCCGGTCTTGCTCTGGTCGTGGATGATGCCGGAGACCTGGGCGCGGTGCTCATTCTTAACAGGAATGCAGTAGCGCCCATCGCGCGTCGTGATGATCGAATCCTGCAGGTATTCCTTCGCCGAGCCGGACACGATGCGGGTCAGCTCAGTGCGCACCCGCTCCGCCGTAAGGCGCATATTGCGGCGGATCTGCCGCAGGGCGGGAGAGGCGCTGTCGCTGATCTCCTCCTCCGAGAGGATGCAGCGGCGGATCTCCGACGTCTCCTGGGTGAGAGGCTCCAGCGCCTGGAACATCTCACTTAAGAGGTCCTCCGACTCGCTGTCCCGCTCTCGTTTCGCCCAGGCCCGCACAAGAGAGACATTCTCAAGGAGCTTAGCGATCTGGAGCAGCTCGTGGATGCCCAGCGAGCTTCCGATCTCAAGCCGCTTCAGAGAGGCCCGGACGTCAAAGGTGCTCCCGAAAGAGATACTCCCTTTCTTCAGCACCCGCGAGACCGCCGCCTCCGTCTCGCTCTGCAGGCGGTTGATCTCCGGAAGGGAATCCGAGGGCAGGAGAGATAGACAGCGCTCCTTGCCGGGAGCCGAAGAGGCGAAAGCCGCCAGCTGCGCGATGATTTTATCGTATTCCAGTGTGTGTAAGGCTTTTTCGTTCATGGTCTTCACATCGGAGCATAGGGGAGAGGGCTTGCGCCCTGCCTTCCGGCGTTCAGAAGGCCCTTCCCTGTGCTCTTCCCCTTGTATGACTTTTCTTTTGGATATTATAGCAGAGATTCCTTATTCTTGGTGCAGGAAGCCGGAGGTCAGGCGCATAATCTCCCGCCGCGCGGAAGGATATTGCTTCAGCAGGACCTCCGCATCCCCATGGGTATACCCTTCGCCGCTGTAGCCGGGACACATCGTTGTCCCGAGCAGGGCCCACTTTCCGCCCTCCGCGAGGCGGGAGCCCTGCCAGTTGCCCGCAGGTACGAGATGCTGAATCGCTTCGCCGCCAAGGAGATCACTGCCAAGAATCGTCTTCCGGCATTCCCCGTCCGGCGTGAGCTCGACCAGCTCTACGGGATCCCCGAGATAGAAATGGTACATCTCATCGCCACGCAGCTTGTGAAGATGGGAAAATGCATCCCCGTGCAGCATATAGTAGATGGCAGTCCCGGCGGTCTCCCCATCGGCGGTCTTTGCAGTGCTCTTATAAGTCTCCAGAACAAGGCCGCCTTCTACCGGCAGCGGGACCAGCCCCAAAGCTTCAATGACCTGCTCAGCTGTCAATGCATTTGGTTTCATGTAGCGTCTTCCACCTCCGTCCATCCGGATTCCTGCCGCGCACTGCGCTCGATTGCCTCACACACCGCAGCGACCTGCGCGCCTTCCCGGAACGTCGGCACTTCCTTCCCCGCATAGAAGCTTCGTATCAGAGAGGCAAAGGTATCGCTGAACCCATTTCCGAAAGCGAAGATCTCCGAGCGAACGCCCTCGCCCTTGACGGCAGTGTGGAGC
>CADCQE010000266.1 GCA_902803505.1 uncultured Lachnospiraceae bacterium
CCTGACAGCGGACGCGGAAGAAATCGGTGTTGTCAGCGACGGCTACAACCTGATTCACCGGCATAACATCAACCACTATTTCCTCTGCAGGATCGAGTCCTTCGGAGAGAAGAACCTGACGAAGGATGAGATAGAGGACTTTCATTTGTCTACGCTCAAATTGACCTGTGACGAAGCAGCAGAAGAATATGAGAAAAGCAGAGAGACCCGGCTGGGCAGACTTATCGCAAACAGGGAGCTGCCGGTGCTGCGCAAAGCCAGGGAAATGATCAGCATGGAGAACTGATCAGGTATCTGGGGCAGATCAGTCCGGATATGCACAGGGAGTATCGTATGCATGTACTGATGGACAGCAGGGTTCGTCATCCGAAAGGGTACGGATGATTGGGTTTGGAGGTAAAAATCTATGAAGCGTGAACTTGGAATTGCCCGCTGCGGGCTGGCATGTTGTCTGTGCTCCGAGAACATCACCTGCAAGGGCTGTAAGCGCGACGGTTTTATGGAGCTGTCCTGGTGCAAGGACGCGCAGTGGTGCGAAAACCGTAAATGCGTCATTGAAAAGAATCTGTCTGGCTGCTATGAGTGCAGTCCGGCGGATTGCCGCAAGGGTCTATATTCGGAAAAAATCAAGGCACGGGCTTTTGCGGAGTTTGCTCATCGATATGGTGTTGATGCACTGCTTGACTGTCTGGAGAGGAACGAGCAGGCAGGTATCGTTTATCATCGTGAAGGCATCATGGGCGACTATGATGAATTTGATGATCTTGAGGAACTGATTCACTTTATCGAAACAGGAAAACGATAACACGAAGCAGCAGGGAGAAATGCTCCACATCCTTGATACGGGCAGTGTCGGGATAACGGCGGGGGCTCGTATTTGGGCCCGGAGCGCTCGCTCAAATCTTCATGTGAAGTCGGGAATGTTCCCGGCTGTTTATATGTGTGGAAAAGCACTGCACGCTGCCGGAGCTGGAAATGCTTCTGATCATATCTGATGGGTTGGCCGGGGATTATGAGAAAGTCGAATCGGTGGTCAAACCGAAGGCCTTTGCCAAGGAGCATACCTGGTGCAACCGAAAAAGGTATGAACACAGCTCCCGGTTTTACCGGAACTGCCACGGCAGTGATTGTGGTAAACTGATCAATGCCATTTGAGAGTATAAGCGAATCAGGGATTCTCACAAGAAAGAGGAGCTTTACCTGGCGGATATCCTCAAATAAAGGGGAACGGCCTCGAAAAAGCAAGGCATGAAGCCGGCTGGTATCGAAAAAACGGGCTGACGGCCGGTGACGGGGTTATGATAAGATGATCTGCGAATACCGACGGGAGTCTTGATGCCTATGGATATTCAGCACCACTACATTGAGAGCGGACATGGGAGTCCGATCATTCTCCTTCATGGGAATGGTGAAAGCTGCGATTATTTCCGGAGACAGATGGATACCTTTGCCCGGCGGTTTCATGTATATGCGATAGATACCAGAGGCCACGGAAAAACGCCAAGAGGTGACAAACCGTTCACCATACGGCAGTTTGCAGAGGACCTGCTCTGCTTCATGGACGAGCATCAGATCGGAAGGGCGCATCTGCTCGGATTTTCAGACGGCGGGAATATCGCTATGGTTTTTGCGATGCGGCATCCGGACCGGGTCGACCGTCTGATCCTGAACGGAGCCAACCTGAATCCGGACGGCGTAAAGCGCACCGTTCAGATTCCGATAGAGATCGGGTACAGAATCGCAAAGAGATTTGCCTCTCGGAGTGCGTCTGCAGGAATGAATGCGGAAATGCTCGGCCTGATGGTAAATGATCCGAACGTGAAGCCGGAAGACCTGAAATCAATCCGTGCAAAGACACTGGTCATCGCCGGAACAAGAGACGTGATCCGGGAGCAGCATACCCGCATGATTGCAGAGCGGATTCAGGACAGTCAGCTTGTGTTCATCAACGGCGGTCACTTTATTGCAAACAGGAATTCTGAAGATTTCAACCGGGCAGTACTTGACTTTCTAAACGGCTGATGCAGCGCCTGAGGAGGTGGCAATATGACAGACATTCTAC
>CADCQE010000267.1 GCA_902803505.1 uncultured Lachnospiraceae bacterium
GTCCATATTGGCAACGAAAATAAGAATTCTTGTCTCTTTGTATGCCTTTCCCTCTCTCTCGAGGAGAAACGGGCAACGAAAAAAAAGTAACTTGAAAATTTCATGAAAATTTCCGAGGTTAGTTGGGAGAGTAACTTCCACTTTTTATGATTAATTTCTCTCCTCTTCCATGTCCTTTGTTGGATTCGATCTGCTTTCACGGGTTTTTTTATGTTTTCTGGCCTGAAATCACGGATTATTCAGAAAAATCAGTGGGTTTTGAGCATGCAGTCGCTGGCGTCGATCCTGCATAGTTTTTTTTCTCAAAGCAGAATCCACCCCTTCATGGAGAAGCCAGCGGCATGATTTCGGAACATTTGAATTGAAGATCACAGAGGAGCAGGTCCTCCTACTCCTCTGTGATGTGATAATAAACTGTAAAGCAATAACCTTTGTGGCGCCGGTAAGCCTCCACATAATTCATAGGCCATCCGTCTTCATCAAGATAGCCCCAGGGATTTCTTTCCGGATCGTTTCCTTTTATGACCCATCTGCGCAGGGCTGTCCTCTCAGCAGTAAGCATCGGGATCATCTGCTCCATCTCACGCAGCGTTTCCATGTTTACCTGCCTGGCCACCCAGTCTTCGTAAGTTTCTTTTTTCATGGATCCCCATCCTCCGTTTTAATAAATATGGAACGATTCAGGACCACCCTGTCGGCCGGGATCCGTTCAAGCCCGAGGGACCTGCAGACTCCCTCCCCATAGAGGAACGCCATCATTTCATAAGGTGACCTGTTTCCCAGCCCCGGCCTCTTGTAGGAATTGATGTGGTTCATCATCAGGTCGATCTCATCCTGCGTCCGGTTGTCAAAGGGCTTTCCTTTTGGAACGAACATCCGTATAAACTCATGGTTCCGCTCCGCGGACCCCTTCTGGAACGGCGCGGACGGGTCACAATAAAATACCCTGGTCCGGTCATTTCCTTCAGGGTCCTTTTCCAGAGCGGACGGATTCGAGAATTCGCTCCCGTTGTCACCCAGAAGGAGCGGCATGATCCTGCAGAATACCTCGGGGGACAGTTTTTCGTATAACGCATTGATGGCGTCAGTGACAGATCTCGCATCATTCCGGTCACGCAGGAATGCGACCATGCACTCAGCCTTTACAAAGTGTACCGTGAGGATGACCTTCCCCCCTTTCACGCCTTCTACCGTGTCCATCTCTGTGACCGGGAGATCCGGGTTGGCATCGCGGAAGGAGAGGAAACTGGAATAATCCCTGCCGATACGGCACGCCTTTTCCACTTTGAATTCTTTTTTCTTCTTTCTCGGGGCAAAACGCACCTTCCTTGGCAGGTCCAGGTTCCTGGCGGATAAGAGGCCCGTATCGACCAGCTTGTAGATCGTGCTCTCACTGACCATAAGTTCATCCCTGTGATTTACATAAACATGATGAATGGACTGCCCCTGCTTCAGCAGAGGCGAAACAAGGAGGTCCATCTGCCGGATCTCCTCTTCCGTAAGCGAAAATCCTGTCCGGGCTCCCGAGAGAGTACTCAGATACTTTTCGTTCGCTGCCCCTGCTTCATAGATATGTTTTTCGAGAGTACATCTGGATGCCTTTTTCGGACATCCGTTGCATACGTATGGAGGTTTCAGGAGGTCCGGGCATACAGCGGGCTTGTATCTGCCGCAGTTCTCATTGCACAGGCTGCACAGCCTGCATTTTTTGATATAGCGCCTGTTCTTGCAGTCAGCGCATACGCTGGTCCTGGGGCAGCTGAAACTGTAAGCACAGTTGTTGTATCCATGTCCCCAGCATCCGGTCCTCTTAACGGAGTGGTTCCGTCTGACCTCCTTTGCGACTGTCGTGCAGTCCTTATGGATCACTCTGCCGATCGCTTTAAAGGAAAAGTGTTCATTGAGGCCTGCCGCGATCGCCTGCCTGTCTTCCAGTGTCAGATGTTTATGACTGCCCATCCGGTATCCTCCTGCCCATAGACCTGTTCGCGCCATGCGTCCGCGTCTTATACAAATGGAAGTTCCTCATCCGGAAAATACCGCATGACCAGATCTTCTCCATCCCCGATATCCTCCAGGTATTCTTTATAAAGTTCTTTTAAGCGGAAACGGTGGATGAAAGCGCTCATCATATCCCGTTCATCCCTTGCCAGTTTCCATTCCTGCTCCATTGTTTCCAGCAGGGTCCTCGCGGACTGCAGGCGTTCCCTCAGGATGCTTTTGGCAGACCTGCGGCGGATGTCGATACAGCCGTTGTGGTAGTCCCACAGGAGCCTGTAAAGCTCTTCCTGCATGGTATCCCCTGTCCATTCTCCCGTAACAGGCGGTTCGGTGAAATATGCCTGAGCGTATGCATCCAGTGCGGGGGAAAGCCCTGCGGTCCCCGCGACTGTGGTCTTTGCTTTCTCATAGATCTCCCTGTTCAAACTCATTGGTCACCTCCTTAAAAGACGGGCTGCGGGCCTTGCCGGAATCTGCCTTTTCCCCTCCCGCATTTTCACCGAGTATGTTGAAAAAGGCATCATCAAAAGACACTTCCAGATACATGGAGAGGTCCGTTTTCCGTATCTCCATTGCAGCGGCAACAGGCAAAAGCCTCCTGGAGAGCCTGCCCACTGTTTCCGGGGTCGTTTCATATAATACCCTGACAATAGTTCCGCTCATTTCTTCCTCCTTTTTTCTTTTTTCAGGGATCATTTCCCTGTCGCTATCATAATCGTAAAACGGGATCACGCCAATGGAACTGTTATGTGGTCATACAGGAATCTGCGGCAGGCGCAGGTCTCCATGCCGGGGGCACAGGGTTCTTATGGGACTGGAGCAGGGAATACCCGGTCTGACGTATAAATGACGCGGCGAAGCCGCGGAAGGGTTTTTTCCGGAGAAGTTCGAGGAGGAAGCCCCTCAGGGCCTTCTCCGAGGCGGACAGAAGGCCCTGCCATTGCTTCCGGTGTTCCTCAAAGAGCCTCTGCCATCTGTAGAACGTCCGGACAGAGATCTCAAAAGCTTCGCAGATCTTTTCGACAGACCGGAGATGGCAGGCGTGTTCCGCAAGGACACGGAGGATGAAGCGAAGGCTGTGGCGGCAGTACGGGATGATGGGATCAGGGAGGACCGCATGCGTGGAAAGGCACATACAGGAAGTACAGATAAGACGGCAGACGTGGAGGACGGTTTCAACAGGCCTGTTATCGACAAGATCGATCAGGGTACGCTTGTAATAGGCATGAATGCGCAGACATTTCCTGCTCCCGCAATGAGGACAGACCTCATCCTGGGGCTGCAGATGATCCATACATTCGGCATAGATGGTTTTTCCTGATCTTTTTTCTTGAAAAAGCTTGCAATTGGTCGGATTCTTTCTTATCATAGTAATGCATAGATAAACACCATGTGTCTTTCGAGAGCAGGGCAACGACCCTGGATAATGCATGGTGGGTGCATAGAGGAAGAACGGGGACTTTGCGGGAACACGTTCTTCCTCTTTTTTTATCTTCAATCAATACTATATATGAGAGCCTTCATCATGACAAGGACGATCATTCATGTTTATACAGTTAAATGCCATCCATTAAATTTCTGATCCGAAAATCCACTTTTTTGAAAATGGGGGTAGCAATTAAAAATAAAAATAACGAACTGATCATCCCGAAACAGTATTTTCTTCACTGTGTTATTTCTGTGACGATTCCTGTGTTATACTCACGTCAGAAAATAAAAAACGACACGAACAGCAGGAGGAAATATAAACATGAA
>CADCQE010000268.1 GCA_902803505.1 uncultured Lachnospiraceae bacterium
ATAGGCCTCACTCGGATGGACCACCATGCCCAGGTTCTGGTCAACCAGGAAGGCGTAGCTGTTGTCCGGGACGTCGGCCTCCCGGATTATGTCCGCCAGCACATCCACAAAGATGTCCGCAGCCAGCACGCCTTGCAGCTTGTTGTCCTTGTAAACGGCCTTGGAGATTGTAATGATCGTCTTTCCGGTATCCGAGTCCCGGTAGGGCGTCGAATAGAACAGCTCCCCTGTCCCTGCCGCCTCGCGGAACCACTCCCGTTCCCCTGCATAATCCACTGTCCCATCCGGAACGTATCCGGATGCACAGGCCATGCGGTTGTCGGGGTAAGTGAAATAAAAGTCGTAGATGTATCCGCCCTTGTTGAGGAGCTTATAGTTATCTGCGAGATATTTCTGAAATGCTTCCGCACTCTCTTCGTAAGTCTCCTTCGAAGTGATCTCTGCGGCCATCGTCTCAATGATGGTGGCATTGGTATTGATCCACGCCGTCAGCTCCTGGGCGTACTTGTCCGCCAGGATGCTGCAGTTCTTCTCCAGCTGGGCGTACACACTGCTCCTCGCCCGCTGATAACTGACGACCAGCAGCATACCGGTGCTGAAGAACATCAGGAGCAAAATGGCAAAATAGATCTTCCAGGACATTCTCCCGTATTTTCTGCGATCCTCCCGGACGTCAGCATTTTCAGAATTGATTGTTTCGTTCCGGATTCCGGAAGACCTGCCGAAGACTCCGTAAGCGAGGCCAATTCCCCAAAGAAAGAAAAGGATATCCACGCTGCAGAGCATAGAGCACAAATAATAGAAGGAATAGAGAAATCCCAGCGGCCCTTCGAGGGATGTGAAGGTCCACATGCCGAATTCAAAGCATACGTAGAGAAATGCTGCCATGGCGACGCAAGGCCATTTGACGCCTTCTTTCCGCTTCCTCCAATACCAGCAGAGGCTCTGGATGCTGAAGCAGGCGATGGCGGTGCACACGGCGACCTGATAAATACTGTTGATCTGGTTGCCGTAGGGAAGATAGAGGGTGAGCTGCCAGATGTTGAGCGGGATGGGCAGCAGCATCAGAGGATGAAAGTAGCGCCTCTCTTCGTCCGTCTTGAATTCCAGGACAATGAGAAGCATCATGGCAAAGGCGACGTTCCAGCCGATATAGGTCAGCGCATCCGTCACTTTCGGCGTGGCGCCCATAATCGCGATATACGTCGTCCAATAGTAGCCGCTCAGAAGATTGCACAGAAAGAAGACAATCGCATAAATCCAGCCCCGGCGGATGCACTTGACGCACTGCACCACGCAGAAAATGAGCCCGAAGATCGTCACGGCGAGATCCATGATATTTTCTACATAATCCCAGAACATTGCGATACCTCCCGGCAGGTCAGAGGGACGGTTCTTAGTGACCCACCTCTGCCTACTTCTCCCGCATCTGGTAATTGTTGTCTTCGTCGATCATCTCAAGCATGATATCTGCGAACACCGGATCAAACTGCGTGCCCTTTCCCTGCTCGATCTCCTGCCGGACCTTCTCCTGGGGAAGGATCTCGCGGTAGCTGCGGTGGCTGGTCATCGCGTCGTAGGCATCCGCTACGGCGATGATCCGCGCTTCCTCCAGAATGTCTTCGCCGGCCAGGCCGTCCGGATAGCCGCCTCCGTCGTAACGCTCATGGTGCCAGCGGGCTCCGACTGCGAGCTTTGGCATTTCCTGAATATTTTTGAGGATGCGGTCCCCGAGGGCCGGGTGCTTCTTGATCTGCTCGTACTCTTCTTCGGTCAGCTTGTCCGGCTTGTTGATGACGGCGTCCGGCACGCCGATCTTGCCGACGTCATGGAGGAGGCCCATCATATAGATCTCATCCTGCTGCTTCGGCATGTAGCCGTAGCGCCTGGCAATCTCCCGGGAGTACTCCGCCACGCGGCCGGAATGGCCGTTGGTGTAAGTGTCCTTGGCGTCGATGGCCTCCGCCAGGGTCTGGACGATGTGCAGGGAGAGACTCTCATTTTCCTGAGTCTTCAGCTCCACTTCTTCCGCGAGATTCTTCTGGAGGCGGACCAGCTCAATGATGTGCTTCACGCGGAGCGTGAGCACGTCGGGGACAAAGGGTTTCTTAATAAAATCCACGGCTCCCAGGGCCAGGCCCTTCATCTCGGAATCAGCATTTTCATCTGCTGTCAGAAAAATGACCGGAATCTCCTGCCCCGGCTGCGTCTCCTCTTTCAGGCGCTGCAGGGTCTCGAAGCCGTCCATTTCCGGCATCTTGATGTCAAGC
>CADCQE010000269.1 GCA_902803505.1 uncultured Lachnospiraceae bacterium
GGACCAGACGCTTGTAGGAATTGGTGGAAGGATTGGTTATCGCACAGAGTGAGCGTGCATGCGTAAGCAGGCCGCCCATGAAATAATGCGCCGTCTCACTAAGCTGTGCATAGCCGTCCTTATCGTAGAATACCGGCTTGCCGTCCTTGAAGAGCAGCATATGCACATGCATGCCGCTGCCGGCTTCCTGTGCGAGGGGCTTCGGCATGAAGGTGGCGGTGATGCCGTCCGCAACGGCTTCGTTCTTGATCACGTATTTGGCGCTCATGGTATCGTCAGCCAGCTTCAGCATATCGCCCAGCTCTACCTCGATCTCCATCTGGCCGCTGCCGCCTACTTCGGGATGATGATATTTCACATCCACGCCCCATTCGCTCATGGCCAGGCACATACGGCTGCGCAGGTCGTTGCGGATATCCGTGGGCAGCGTGTTGTGATAGCCGGCGCCGGGCTGCAGCTGGTAGCCGTTATTGTTGTCATCCGAACCGGAGGCAAAAGCTGCCTGGGAAGTGTGTATATAGGAATACTGGTCAAAGTAATCGGTATTGTATCTTACTTCATCGAAAAGATAAAACTCATATTCGGGTCCGATGATCATCTGATCGGCCAGACCGGTTTCTTTCATATATTCCAAAGCCCGTATCGCCACGTTACGGGGATACTGGTCAAAAGGACGGTTGTTGGGAAGATCGATGACCCGTACGTCGCCAATCATGGACAGGGTAGGGATCTCGGCGTAGCGGTCGATCACCGCCGAATCCAGAACCGGGATAAAGACCATGTCGCTGCTTTCGATGGGCGCATAGCCGTAATTACTTGCATCGAAGCCGATGCCCAGTTCCATTGTGGCTTCCGTCAGACGCTCTGCCGGAATGCTTAAGTGACGCCAGCGTCCGTCAATATCGGTGAGCTTGAAATCCACCATGCGGATACCTTTGTCTTTGATGAGCTGCTGAATGTCCTGTAACGTTTTTGCCATGGTAACCTCCAATCTGAATGAACTGTGTATATTTGCGGCCGGGGCCGCAGCCGTCTGTTTTTTTTACGCCTGAGATCCGTAAAAAGAGAAACAGATGACAATCTCTATTCTATCATAAAAAAAAATTCTTGACATACCACGACAGCCGTGGTACGATAGCCGTAGTTACGACAGACATAGCAACGCCAGTCGAAGCAACGACAGGCAAAGCAACGTCAGACGTAAGAACATTTTCCGGATACATGACGATGTACCGGAGGAAGAAAGAACAGAAACCGGAAACCGTGTAAAACAGCAAAGCCGGCGGGAACACGGTAACGGCGGAGAAAGATCAGCTCATACGGAAACTCAGAGGAGGTGAAACACATGTCGGATATGCCGGCCGCGATCAGCAGCGATGTGATACGCGGTTACAACGATACGATGATCCTGTACATCCTGAAGCAGGCACCGTCCTACGGCTACGAGATCTCCAAAAAGATCCGCAGCATCAGCGAAGAAAAGTACGTGATCAAGGAAACAACCCTTTACTCCGCTTTCAGCCGGATGGAAAAGAACGGTTACATTGAATCCTGGGAAGAAACGGCGGAAGGGAGCGGTAAGAAAAGGACGTATTACCGGATCAGCGAAGAAGGCCGGCGTTACTATAAAGAAAAGTGTGCCGAGTGGGAGCTGACCAGGGATGTGGTGGAACGGTTTATCGAGGCAGTATAGGGACTGCCCAAAAGAGGAGGCGTAAATGGAAACCATTAGAAATTATCTGGAAGCCATGTTTGCAAACATGCCCAGGACCGCCGAGGTGGAAAAGGCAAAACGCGAGCTGTTGCAGATGATGGAAGACAAGTATAACGAACTGATCGCGGAAGGAAAGACAGAGAACGAGGCTGTGGGCACCGTGATCAGCGAGTTCGGAAACCTGGAAGACCTGGCGGAAGCTCTGGGACTGGAGGATGAACTTGCAAAGGAGCACGAACTCACGGAACGCGAGCCCCGGCGCATGCTCATTCTGGATGAGGTAAAGGATTATCTGCAGTTCTGTGGTGCCCGGGCGGCGGGCGTGGCGCTTTCGGTAGCGCTCTTTATCCTGAGTGTGACGGGACCGATCCTGTTTTCGTCCCTGCACCTGCCGGAAGGCATCGGCGTTGTCCTGATGTTCATACTCATCATCATGGGCGTCTGCTTCCTGGTCCTTCTGGGGATA
>CADCQE010000270.1 GCA_902803505.1 uncultured Lachnospiraceae bacterium
AGGACAATTTCTACGTCCGGATCATTGATGAGATCAGACGCGTTCTGATACGCCTTGATTCCCTGCGGAACATCCTTGAGCTGCTCCGGATCGATGTCGCTGATGGCCACCACTTCGATTCCATCAAAGCTGGTGAGCATTGCTTCATGCTCATGGCCCATAAAACCATGACCGATGATGCCGAATTTTCTTGCCATGTGCTTCTCCTCCTATACTAATAAGCTTGGTTTGTGTATCAAAACCTGCTGTTTTGATTCTGATGGGATCCTTCCCTCTTAAAGGTTCTTTCTGCCTCTTATAGCCGTTTCCGCGCAAGCCGGAGGCTATCTGTCAGATCACAAAATTTCTTAAATACTTCCTGCTCAGGCGCAGCGCCTTGAGGATGGATTCCTCATTCACTTCAAATGCCCTGTCTTCCATTTCCACACAGACATACCCGGCATAACCGATATCCGTCAGGGCGGATATGTATTTTCCCCAGTCCACATCGCCCAGCCCGGGAAGCTTCGGAGACATGAAATCAAGCGGATAGCCCATGATTCCTACTTCCTGAAGCCTGTCCGGATACAGCTTCGCATCCTTGCAGTGAACGTGGAAGATCTTGTCTTTAAATTCATAAATAGGTTTGATATAGTCGATCATCTGCCACACAAAATGAGACGGATCATAGTTGATTCCAAAGTTCTCATAAGGCAGGATCTCGAAAATTCTTCTCCAGTTGGAGGGTGTAGTCATGAGATTCTGTCCGCCCGGCCACTGATCCCTTCCAAAGAGCATAGGGCAGTTCTCAATCGCAATCTTTACACCCAGGTCCCGCGCCTTCTCGACGATGGGCGGCCAGACTTCGCGAACCAGAGCAAGATTGTCTTCTACGGTTTTGAACTGGTCTCTGCCGATAAAGGTTGTAACCATTCCGACACCGAGCTTTGCCGAGGCTTCAATCAGTTTATGGAGATGTTCAATATTCGCAGTGCGCTTCTTAGGATCCGGATCCAGTGTGTTCGGGTAAAACGCGAGAGAAGAGATTGCCACATTCTTCTCCTTCGCGTAAGAGATGATATGCTGTGCGTAGAAGTCGTCTTCACAGACACGGATCACGTCAATATGACAGGTTCCGGCATAGCGCCTTGTCCCATCCCCCTTTGGCCAGCAGGCCGCTTCGACACACTCAAACCCCGTCTCTGCAGCGAAGTCCATCATCTGTTCATAGCTGAAACCGGATAGGACAGAGCTGATAAACCCTAATCTCATGCACATCTCCTTCCATAAGCAGAAGCGGCTACATTCTACCAGATCACCAAAACGAAAGACTGATTGTATTATAGTGAAAATCGGCATACCGGATGCCTCATTTTTTCATCTAAATCCTCCAATTATTCTATATTTTTTATGATGGGAATCTATTCTACATCATAAATCTGTCAATTATCCCTCATAAACAGATAGTGATACAATTGAGCTGCGACATACGTGCGAAGCACGGATGGTCTGTGGCCTGCAGCGGGAGGGGCCGTGAATCGTAACGACACAGAAGAACGTCCCTGCCACATCATTCGACAGAGGGATTCAAGATGTGTTATGATAAGACAGACGAGACAAACAAGACAAGCAAGACAAGCAGACAGGAGTTTAGTCATGAATGCAAGCGTTTTTACCGGCGCATGGCAGCCAGAGCTGAAAAACACGAAGGACAGATGGATGGCGAAAGCCGGGGAGAGGACGGCCTGCATCATCACCGGGAGCTTCCGCTCCGACGGGACACGATCGCCCCTGTCTCCGGAAGAAGAAACCGGCGCAGCGCTGAGAGCAGGCGCTGACATCGTCTTCCGCCTGCCCGCCATCGCCGTTCTCTCCGGGGCGGAGGTCCAGGCCTTCGCGACCCTGACCCTGGCAGACAGGCTGGGCATCGTCTCGGATCTCGCCATACCGGTGAACAAGCTCACCCGGGAGATGCTCGAGGAGATTGCCATGTTCCTTTTCAAGGAGCCCCTGCCCTATCAAAAGGCCATCCGGAAGCGGATGGCCGAAGGCATCAAGTATCCCGAAGCCCGCGCCGCCAGCCTCGAAGATTACATCCCCGGAGCAGGCGACATTCTTCGAAGCCCCGCAGACAGCTGTGCCGTGGAGCTGAGGCTGGCGACCCTGCGCCGCTACTCCCGCGTGAAGCTCTCCCTGATTCACACCACCCATGGACAGGGTGAGGACGCACCCTCAGAGGAGGATCACAGCCGGGATGCAGCTCTTGCGAAGCAAATCTCCGACTTTCTGAAAAATCACAGTGACGATGAGCTGACAAAGATCATACAGTCGACCCCCTCTTTCCCCTGGATTGCCGGAGAAACCTTGTGGAACTGCCGGGAGGAATTTCTCGCATGCGGAAGTCTGACCGAGATGTCCCTGATGCTGGAGAGCGGGAAGGTCACTGCGGAGCAGGTCCGCCGCGGTCTCATCATGATGCTCCTCGGCATCCGGCTTGCGAACGTCTCCATTGCCGGACTCGACGCCTTCTGCCCGTACATCCGGGTCAGCGGCATTACAGAAGACGAGGAAGCATCTAAGGAGTGGATCCACGCGCTTTTCAGCGCGGACACCTGCGTCATCCTACCGGACGGGAAGCCTCTCGGCGATCACCTCCCGGACGAGAGCTGCGCCCACCTCGCCGCTTTTGACCTCGCTTCAGATCAGCTGTGAGTCACCTTCTGTTAATCTCAATCCACCGATTGCGGAGCCGCAGGAGGTCTTTGTCCAGCGCTTCATAGAGATCGATGTAGAAGGGATAGATCCTGTCATAGAGATTCGCCCATTCCTCCACCGGCTCGATGACTTCCTTCACAGTGACGAGCTCGCGGATGGCCTTCTTCAGATCCGGGAACACGCCCACCGCATGGCCCGCGATCAGCGTGTCGCCGAAAGGAACATCCCCGCAGCGCTCATCCAGTATGAGCACAGGGACGCGCAGCATGGACGCTTTGATCTTCGACCATGTGTGGGACTTGGCACCGCCGCCGGTAATGCGAAGGGAATTCAGCGTTCCGCCCGAGGCCTTAATCGTCTCCACGACATGGCGCAGGGCGAAGGCCGTCCCCTCGAAGACCGCCCGGGTGAAATCCTCGTGCTTCGTGTCGAGGGACATGCCGATGAACATGCCGCGGGCATGGGAATTCCAGAGCGGAGCCCTCTCTCCCAGAAGATAGGGGAAGAAGATCACGCCGTTGCTCCCGGCAGGTACTTCTTCTGCAGCTTCATTGATATAAGTGTAGACGTTCTTCCCCAGGGCCGCCGCCTTCTCCCGGTCGCTCTCTCCCATGGACTCAATGTACCACTTGATCGCGGCGCCGGTGGTACTGATCGGGGCATCAAAGATATAGGGCACACCATCAATGGCGCAGGGCCTCGTGATAACCGGAATGTCACATGCGCTCTGCACTTCACTTCCCACGAAGACGAGGGACGAAGTGCCTGAGGATTCGCTGGCGTCTCCAAGCTTCGTCAGGCCTGTGGCATACATGGAGGTCATGGCGTCTGAAGCGCCGGCAACTACGGGAATACCGCTGATGAGCCCCGTCTCCTTCGCCGCCTCCGCCGTGACGTATCCGATGATCTCTGTGGGCTGCTGCGGCGCAGGGAGCAGCTCGTCGAGATCGACGCCGAGTACATCCCCGATCTCCTTCTCCCATTTTAATGTATGGAAATTCAGGCACTGGGAGTGGGACGCCTGGTCCATGTCGCAGGAGAAGACTCCGGTCAACTTAAAATTGACATAGGAACTGGCCTGGAGAATCCGATAGGTCCTGGCAAAGAGCTCCGGTTCATTGTTCTTAAACCACAGGATTTTATTTGGGAGAAATGCCACATCCGGCTGTCCTCCGACGAGCTCAACAAAGTGATCGTGGCCAAGAGCAAGTGAGATGTAGTGCATCTCCTTCGCAGAGCGGCTGTCCATCCAGATCAGGGCGCCCCGCAGCGGCCGGCCCTCCCTGTCCACCGGAAGCATGGTAACCGTCTGGGAGCTGATGGAAATGCCCCGCACCCGGGCAATGATCTCCGGACCTGCTTTTTCAGAGAGCTCACGGAAGTCGGCGGAGGCATTGTCCCACCATTCATCGGCGCTCTGCTCCACCATGTTGGGGCCCGGGAAGATCAGATGATTCTCCCTGGAAGCAGTGGCGATCACATTGCCGTGCTCGTCCATCAGGTTCGCTTTGACATTAGTGGTGCCCAGATCCATACCAATCAGATAATTCTCTGCAAGGTTCATGGAGAAATCTCCTTTCTGTATCCAAAAAAGAACTTGTGCTGCTGACGATGCAGCAGAATATTTCGTTAACGGATATAAGCAATTGCCTTCGGCAATTACTAAGGTTAACTAGTATATACTTAAGTGAACCGGTATAAGTGAGAAAGCAGCTGTTATCATCACAGCTGCTTCATCAC
>CADCQE010000271.1 GCA_902803505.1 uncultured Lachnospiraceae bacterium
CTCCCAGGCCGGCGAAGGCGGGCACGACGTAGCATCCGTTTGTGTCCTTTACCTTCGTGGCCATGTATTCGGAATCCGCCGCCGAGTCGATGAGCTTCATCTCATCCCGCAGCCACTGCAGAGCGGCCCCGGCCACAAAGATCGACCCCTCAAGGGCGTAAGTGATCTCACCGTTCATCCCCCACGCGATGGTAGTCACGAGGCCGTTCTTGGAGAACACCGGAGTATTGCCCGTATTCATCAGCAGGAAGCAGCCCGTTCCGTAGGTGTTCTTCGCCTCTCCCTCCGTGAAGCAAGTCTGGCCGAAGAGGGCCGCCTGCTGGTCTCCGGCCACGCCCGCGATGGGAATGGGGGCCCCGAGGATCTGGGGATCCGCCGTTCCGAAGATGCCGCTGGAGGGGCAGACCTTGGGAAGCATGCACCTCGGAATGTCCATGAGCTTCAGGATCTCATCGTCCCAGTCGATGGTATTGATATTGAAAAGCATCGTGCGGGAGGCGTTGGAGTAATCGGTCGCGTGGATCTTCCCGCCGGAAAGCTTCCACATGAGCCAGGTGTCAACAGTTCCGAAGAGCAGCTCTCCTCTCTCTGCCCGGCCCCGTGCCGTGGGGATGTTCTCCAGGATCCAGCGGAGCTTTGTCGCGGAGAAATACGCGTCGATCACCAGTCCGGTCTTCTGCCGGATCGTGTCCGTCAGGCCCTGCTCCTTCAGTTTATCCGCGTACTCTGCCGTGCGGCGGCACTGCCAGACGATTGCGTTCGTCAGAGGCTCTCCGGTCTCCCGGTCCCACACAATTACGGTCTCTCTCTGATTGGTGATACCGATGGCGGCGATGTCCGCAGCCGCGGCGCCGACATTGTTCATCGCCTGTCTCGCCACCTCCAGCTGGGTGCTCCAGATCTCGTTCGCATCGTGCTCAACCCAGCCGGGCTTCGGGTAGTACTGCCGGAATTCTTTTTGCGCCACCGAGCAGATCCGGCCCTCGCTGTTGAACAGGATGCAGCGGTTTGATGTCGTACCGGCATCAAATGCCATTACATACTTTGCCATATCTGATCCTCCGAACCTTGTGTGCGCAGGCACACTCATTGGTTACGATTTACGGCCCCTCCCGCTACAGGCATGATGAGCCGGAACCTGATTGCAGATTGGCCGTGAATAGTAACACTCATTGTGATATATTATATCACATGAACAACATGTCTAACGGTCAAATTTCAATGCTGCGTTCAGAGATGGTTCGAAAAGGGGAAGGAAAGGAAGCAAGACAATGAAAAGGAGAGATTGGCTGTGAAGGACCTGCTGCAGGACATCAACACCGGGGAATTTCGGCATGTATATCTCCTGTACGGCGCGGAGGACTATCTCAAGCTTCAGTACAGGGACCGCCTGGTCAGTGCGCTCCTGCCGGGAGACCCGGGCATGAACCTGACGATCTTTGACGGTGATCATTTTTCCGAGACTGCCGTCATCGACCAGGCCGAGACCCTCCCCTTTTTTGCGGAGCGCAGGGTTCTCCGCCTGGATCACACGAATCTCTTTAAGAGCGCGTCGGAACTGCTGCCGGATTACCTGAAGGAGCTCCCGGACTACCTCTTCCTCATTTTTACGGAAAATGAGGTGGACAAGCGGAGCCGGATGTATAAGGCCGTGCAGAAGGCCGGCCGCTGTGTGGAGTTTCAGCAGATGGACGAGGCCTCCCTTGCAAAATGGGTCGTCTCACTGCTCGGCAGGGAGGAGCTGCGCATCCGTGCCGCCGACATGAGTTATCTGCTCAGCCGCACGGGGGCCGATATGAACCACATCGCGCGGGAAGTGGACAAGCTGATTCACTACTGCAGGGGGCGGGGCGAAGTGACGCAGGAGGATATTGATCTCGTCACCAGCAATAGGGTGGAGGACCGCATCTTTGATATGATCACCGCTCTTGCTGAGCACCGCCGCCGGGAAGCTATGGATCTCTACGCGGATCTTCTCGCGCTGAAGGAGCCCCCCATGAAGATCCTCTCACTCATCGGCATGCAGTACAACAGACTTCTCATGACGAAGGAGCTCGCGGATCAGGGCCTTAGCGACTCCCAGATTGCCCAGAAGGCAGGAATGCCGCCCTTTGCGGTGAAGAAGCAGCGGCGTCTGCATAAGAACTACTCCAGAGAGAAGCTGCTTGCGGCCGTCGCCGCCTGTGTGCAGACCGACGAGGACATCAAGAGCGGGAGGATCCGGGATGCTCTCGCAGTGGAGCTGCTGCTGACATGGCTGTCGGGATGAATCAATGGGGACGGTCCTTTTTGCGGCTTTTTATACTAGTTAACCTTAGTAATTGCCGAAGGCAATTGCTTA
>CADCQE010000272.1 GCA_902803505.1 uncultured Lachnospiraceae bacterium
AACCATAAATATGTATACCATATTACTGGCTGATTGCAAATATAACTTTTTTTATGATATAATCTCTGCCTATGAAGAAGATTAATACGATTATATTTGATATGGATGGAACCGTCCTCAACACCTTGGAGGACCTGACTGTATCTGTGAACTACGTCCTGAAACAGTTCTCTTTTCCTGAGCGCACGGAGGAGGAATACCGGAGCTTTTTCGGAAATGGGATCCGCTATGCCTTTTCATGTGCCGTTCCGGAAGGTACACCCGACGAGCGCATTGATGAGATGCTGCCTGTCTTTAAATCACACTACGACCGGCATTGTCTGGATCGAACCAGGCCATACGAAGGGATCACGGATCTCATGCTCCGGCTCCGGAAGCGCGGATACAAGATGGCAATCGTCTCCAACAAGATTGATTCAGCCGTAAAGGAGCTCAATCAGAAGTTTTTCGCGGAATATGTGGACGTTGCGATCGGGGAGAGTGAAGGCATCCGGCGAAAGCCTGCACCGGACACCGTCCTTCAGGCGCTGAAAGAGTTAGGAAGCAGCAAAGAAGAGGCGGTCTACGTCGGTGATTCGGAGGTGGATTTTCAGACTGCAGTGAATTCCGGCCTTCCCTGTATCTCTGTGCTGTGGGGGTTCCGGGACAGAGACTTTCTCCGCAGCATAGGGGCAAGCCTGTTTGCGAAGCAGCCCGGTGACGTCCTGAAGCTTGTGGAGAGCCTCTGATGTGCACTCTCTCGCGGCATCTTCTTTGAAAGAGCAGGACACAGACAAATGGCACAGCAAGAGAAGAAAGTAATTCCTGATGACCTCCGGATCATCCGCTCCCAAAGAAAAAGCATAGGGATCGAGATCCTCCCCGACGGCAGAATCCTTGTGCGCGCGCCCCAGAGAACTTCTATGAAGGAGATCCGGCGTGTTCTTGCGCTGAAGCAGGGCTGGATTGAAAAGCACCTGGAAGCAGTGAGGGCAATTCCTGCCGCCAAGCCGCTCACAAGCACCGAGCTCCGTGAGCTTGCGGACAGGGCCCGGAAGCTCATTCCGGAACGCGTCGCCTATTATGCACCGCTCGTCGGTGTGACCTACGGGAGAATTACAATACGAAAGCAGAAGACAAGGTGGGGAAGCTGCAGCGCCAAAGGGAACCTGAACTTTAACTGCCTGCTGATGCTGACTCCGCCGGAAGTCATCGACAGCGTTGTCGTCCACGAGCTCTGCCATCGCCTGGAGATGAACCATTCGGAGCGGTTCTACAGGGAAGTCGAGCGGGTTTTTCCCGAATACCGCAAGTGGAACGCGTGGCTCAAAACAAACGGTCCGGCGATCATGCAAAAAAACACTTGACAAATGCTGTCCGAAAGTGGTATGCTTCGAAAGCTGTACAAAACATGACAGCAATCGATGCGTGACTCAGTTTGGTAGAGCGCTGCGTTCGGGACGCAGAGGCCGCTGGTTCAAATCCAGTCGCATCGACGAATAAAGAGTGCCTTTAGGCACTCTTTTTTTGTCGATGCCTCTGGATTTTCACCAGCTTGCTGGTTTCCTAAAGGACTAGGCGCTCCGCGCCGTCGCAAATCCTGTCGCATTGACGAATAAAGAGTGCCTTTAGGCACTCTTTTATTTGTGAAAAGTTCAGGCATCAAATGCTTTGCCGGCATCAGCGATGAGCTTAATAATCGGCAAGTGCTGGGGACAGACACTCTCGCATTGCCCGCAGGCAAGACACTCGGAAGCCCTCGCGGTCAGCCCTGCATCGACCAGGCCATTATAAAATGCCTTTGGGCGGAACTCTTCGCCGTAAAGCTTCACGGTGTTGACAGCTCGAAAGACATCCGGGATCGCGATGTTGACCGGACATCCATCAATGCAGTACTGGCACCCCGTACATCCGATCTGCGGAACGTCCATTAAGGTCTTCCTTACTTTCTCAACAAGCGCGCTCTCCGCTTCGCTCAGAGGCTCAAAGCTCCTGAAGGTGTCAATATTATCCTTCATCTGATCCTCATTGGTCATTCCCGAGAGAATCGTCATGACTTGCGGGAGACTGCCGACAAAGCGCAGGGCCCAGCTGGCTGCAGATGCATCCGGGCGAAGCGCCTTATAATGTGCCTCCAGTTCCGGGACGAGATTGGCAAGGATCCCTCCTTTGACCGGTTCCATCACAATCATCGGGATATTGCGCCTGTGAAGGATCTCGTACAGCTTGCCGGAGCACACAACCGGGTTCTCCCAATCCAGATAATTGAGCTGAATCTGAACAAATTCTATCTCAGGATGCTCATCCAGGACTTTCTCAAGAAGCTCCGGACTTCCATGGAAAGAGAAACCGAAATGCCGGATCCTGCCGTCAGCTCTCTTACTGATGCCCCAATCAAAGCAGTCGAATTTCTCATATACCTTAATATTCCCATCTTCAACAGAGTGGAGCAGGTAGAAATCAAAGTAATCCACGCCGGCCCGTTCAAGCTGCTCTTGAAAAATGCGGTCTCTGTCTTCAAAGCACTTGACCTCCCATACCGGCAGCTTCGTTGCAAGCAGGAAGGACTCTCTGGGGTAGCGCTCTACGAGAGCTGTCTTCGCGGCGCACTCGCTCTTTCCGCCGTGGTAGATATAAGCCGTGTCAAAATAATTCATGCCGGAATCCATATAGGCGTCAACCATTCTGCACACTTCTTCGTTGTCGATATCGCCGTCCTTCTGCGGCAGGCGCATCAAGCCAAAGCCAAGCTTAGGCATCTTCATCAAGTCAATACTCATGTGTCTCCTCCTTGCAGTTTTCAATTGCAGATGCTGAAATATGTGTCTTCAGCAGGATACTTGTTATATCCCTGTTGACGGGATGTTACGATTCACGGCCCCTCCCGCTACAGGCCACAGGCCATCCGTGCTTCGCACGTATGTCGCAGCGAAAGCTGCTTATGTCTGAGGCTGTAGGGGATGGTCCTGCTTCACAGGCCTGATCTGCAATCAGAACCTGTCTCATTCATGCAAGAAATGATGAGCCAGAACCTGATTGCAGATTGGCCGTGAATCGTAACGATGGAATGCATATTCGCAGTTCATTCTGACAACGGCTGTCATGCTTTCTCCCAGATGTTCTTTCACCGGATCAGGGATTACCACAGGTCAACAGACCCAACCTTGCCGTCACCGCTCCAATATGCCTTATTCTCGTCCGGCTTTACATACACCTTCTCCGCTTCCTTCGGCACTTTCCTCAGGATCTCCTCCGCGGTAATCTGTCCGCCAAAGAGGGATTCAATGATCAGCTCCGGGGCAGAAGTCTTCTTCGGCGCACATTCCTTCACGCTCCCATTTGCCGGCGCCTGAGTCTCTTCGGCCTGCCGTGTAGATACTTTCACTGCCTTCTTGACCTCCTGCCCCGCGGCCGCAGCCTGTTCCGCCAGTTCTTCCGCCACTACCGGTGCAGCAATCTCCACAGCAGTTTTAAGCATCTTTGCTGCTTCTTTTGTTTCATTCACTTCTCCCATAAGCCATTCTTTGCTGATATCGTACACTTCACTGATCCTCGCCAATGTTTCCTGTCCCGGTTGTTTTCTCCCGGACTCATAGTTGCTGACTGCGGCCCCGGATACACCAATGGATTCACCGAAGGCCTTCATTGTAAGGTTATTCTTCGTGCGCAGTTCCTTTATAAGTTCCTTTAGCAATGGCATTTCCTCCTCTCTTTTGAAGTTCTTCCCATGGATTGATTGTACCATAATTCACATTCTGTTGCTATTCCTCTGTCCCGCTGGCAGGCCAAACTCCTCAGACAGGCTTTTTCCCTACGTGGGGCCGACGGCACTCATCTGTCTCAATGCTGACGCCGCTCCCCCGCTCTCCCGCGATCACATGGATCTTCTTGGGGATGCACTCATCCAGTCTGGCCACATGGGATATAATCCCGATCTGCCGCTTGCCGGCAGAGAGGTGCTGCAGCACCTCGATCGCCTTGTCGAGCCGCCCTTCATCGAGGGAGCCGAAGCCCTCGTCTATGAACATGCTGTCGATCTGAATCCTGCTGCTGCTTTCCATCTGGACGACATCTGACAGCCCGAGCGCGAGGGCCAGTGACGCCTCGAACAGCTGGCCTCCCGAGAGGGAGGCCGTCTCCCTCTCCCTGCCTGTAATGGTATTCAGGACTCTCAGCTCCAGGCCCAGATTCGACCTGCCGTCTCCTGACTCCTTCGGCACCAGGAGATACTCTCCGTCTGTCATCGTCTCCAGGTGCACATTGGCCTGTTCGACGATGCTGTGAAAGAAGCTGCCAAGAACATATCTGCTGAACGCGTATTTCCCATCGGCGGTGTCCGCAAGCGGCCCCAGCTTCATCGATACCTTCCTGTATCTTAAGCGGCGCTCCTCGATCTCACACAGTTCCCTGTACGCAAGCTGGTCCGTACGCTGTCTCGCTGAGATCTCCTTCTCGATCGCCTTCCTCTCCTCCAGCTGTTCCGCTGCCTTCGCGATCTGCTCCCGAATTGCCGGGAGGTCAGCCCGGATCATCCCCTTTGTGGATCTCTCCAGCTGCCGAACCGCCGCATCAAGGCTCCTGCACTCCTCATCGTACCCTTCGATCTCCGCTCTCTTACCTAAGATCCAGGCGGCGAGCTTCTCTTGGCTGAGCCGCTCTCCCTCCGGGCTCAGAGCTGCATGATATGCTTCGGCCTCAGCAAATGCGCACTTCTTAAGCTGACTTTGAAAGCTCTTAGCCGCAGCTTCTCTCACACGCTCCCGGTTCTCTTTTTCCGCATAGGCACTGCTCAGTTCCCCGCTGTTTCTCTCCTGCTTTCTGAGACATTGCTGCAGCTCCTCCCCGGCATCGTCGACTTGTTTCTGTAAGGAGCCGGTCTCCTTATCCAGTGTGTCAATAATCTTCTCTGCAGCCGCCTTGCTCTCCGGGTACCCCTCGAGCTGCTGCCTCCAGTTCTCCACCTGAGTATCCGCGACAGCCGCTGCCCGCTTCGCATCACTATACTTCTGCCGCGCATGTTCCAAAGCTTCCTGCGCCTTAAGAACCTGCTCATCTGCATGCGCTTTTTCTAATGAGGCTTTCTCTTTTGCTGCCTTCTCAGCCGACGCCCTGTCGAAATGCTCCTGAGCCTTTGCGATCTCAGCCTGACATGCGTGCAGGGCCTTGGTCAGGGCCGATCCCTCCTGCAATCTCTCCCATAATTCATTGTCCGGAATTTGAGAGAGCTCTCCCCTCTCCGGAGATTTCCCGTCTCTTCCTGCAGCAAAGAGTGCTCTCTCCTCTTCCGTCAGGCCAAGGCGCCTGCCCGCCTTCTCTAAGAGCGCAGTCCTCTTTACGGACAGCTCATTTGCTTTTCTGTCGTGCTTCTCCCGGGCAGTTCCCGCACTCCGCCGCGCGCTCTCCCAGGCCGCATATGCCTGATCAACCTGCTCCCTGACGGGAATCTCCTCTTTCAGGGATGCAAAGAGCGGCACATCCGCGGCACTGTGTCTTGAGCCGCATACCGGACAGCTCACTTCCTTCTCGGTCTTCAGCTTCTCGCGCAGCTCATGGGCCAGTATGCCTGCCTGCCCCTCAATAAAAGCCCGGTTCATCCGGAGATGCTTCTCTTCCGCCGCGAGCTCCTCTTTCCTCGCGTTTACAAGGGCCCCGGCCAGATCCGCCTCCTCTGCAATGAGGCGCTGCACGATCGCAGTGCCTTCCGTGATTTCTTCCAGCTCCGCCTTGTGCCTGACCAGCTTCTCCAGTTCACTCTTCGAAGAGGCAAGCGCATATTCCCCGGCCCCGGCAAGACGCCTTATCTCCTCAGAGAGTTCTGTCTGTCTCCTTCTCAGCTCGTGCAATGCGGCAGCGGCCCGGTCTGTCTCCTCTGCTGCGGCTTTCAGTGCCTCTGACCTCTGTGCCCGTTCCGCAGTACTCCTTTCGAGATCATCATAAAAATGCAGTATCGTCCGGACAGCAGAAATCCTGTTCTTTCGTTCGGCGATGAGGGGATTGTTTCTGGCCTGAACCTCCATGCAGTGCTTCTGCCTAAAAGCAGCCTCATCCGCAAGCTGCTCTTTCATCTGCTCCAGCTGCCGGATTCTCTTAAGGATGCTCTCCCAGGATTCCTCTGCCAGCTGCTTTGCATTTTCAAGAGGAAGCACCTTCTCCGCCGCCTCGGCGAGCTTCAGGAGGCTCCGCAGGGCATCCATTTCGCTCCTTTTCGTCTCCAGACCGGATCTCTGCTTCTTCCTGCTCTCCAGGTCGTCGATCAGGACATTGCAGGTCTCTCCTTGTATTCGGAGGGCTTCAAGCTTTCTGAGAGAAGCTTCTTCTTCGCGGATGGATTTCCTCACCTCAGTAAGACCGGCATTGATCTCCTCCAGCATCTTCTGCAGGACCGGAATGAGTTCCGGATGATCCACCGTAATCGCGCTGCGGTCCTCCTCACTGACAGGGTGCCATGCCTCCGGGACTGCAGCCGATGAGAAGGACGCATCTCCCGGCAGATCCGGAAATACAAATGTCTTAAGCTGCGCTTTGGCTTCCTCAAGGGCGGCGTTCTCCTGTTCGCGAAGCAGCACCGCCGCCGCTTTCAGCCGGTATTGAAAATCCTGGTGCTGGCGGTTGTTGAAGAGTTTCCCGAGAATGATTCCCCGCTCGTCGCTCTTCGCCGTCAGGAATTTCTGGAACTCTCCCTGGGCCAGCATGATGATCCGCCGGAACTGGTCCGCATCGAGTCCCAGGATCTCTGTCACCTTCGCCGTGACCTCATCCCGGTCTTCGCGGCCTCTGGAGTGCACGATGGTACTGCCGTCTTCGGTAAGAAGCGACTCCTTGACCGGCGCCTTGGCTTCCCCTTTCTTCCCCCAATACATTCTGCGGACGATGGCATACCTCCTGTCCGCATTTGAAAATGTGAGCTCTACGCGCATCTCATCGCGCCGGCTCCCCACTTTGGCATAGTCACTGTGAAATGCCTCTGTGCCCAGGCCGCTGCGGGCACCCCCGCTCGCGGTCCCATAGAGGGCATAGATCAGCCCGTCGAAGATCGTGGTCTTCCCTGCCCCGGTGTCTCCGGAGATCAGGTAGATCGAATTGCCCATAGCGTCAAAATCCACTGTGGTCTCTTTTGCAAAAGGGCCGAAGGCTTTCATCAACAATTTATGTGGTCTCATCTGCGCTCCAATCAGGCCGGCTCAAGTGGCCTGCAGTAAAAAGTCAAGGAGTTCCCGGGAATCCTCTCTGGGAATGGATTTTACATCAAGAATAAATTCACCGCTCCCCCGGCTCTGCTGTTCGAGGATCTTCTGTACAATCCCCTCCTGGTCGCCGTCCAGCATTTCATTCATCTGTTCCTGATAGAAACGGCTGAACTGTTCCCTGATATTCAGGGCGGCGAGCTCCGCTCCGGGCGAATCGGCGGCGCGGCCGTCCCGTCCCTCATCGATGCTCCTCTTCACATTCACAAGGGACGATCCGTACACTTCGCGCAACTGCTCCAGTGCCCGCGGCGGAAGATATTTATCGCATAATACGCATTGGATGTAGTATTTCTCCTTGTCTTCCATCCGGCTGCCGGCCTCCAGAAGCTCCTTAAGCGTACCGCTCTCGCGCCGGAGCATGTGCTTCAAGGGGATTTCAATCCGCTCCACCTCAATTCTGCCTTTACCGTGGATGTTCACCAGGGTCAGGGCTTTATCCCGGTTGAGCTCCGAAAAATCATAATAAATAGGACAGCCGGCATAGCGCGCGGTCTCCCGGCCGATTCTCTGGGCATTATGTATGTGGCCCAGTGCAACATAGTCGAAAGCGTCAAATGCCGAGCACTCAATCTCTCCGAGCCCGCCGATGATCGTCTCCGACTCACTGTGCTCCGGAGGCACGCCATTTGCCAGCACATTCTGATGGGCAACGAGAACGCTGCAGGAGCTCTCATCGATCTCCTGGACGGCAAGCAGGGCCCGGGCGGCCTCATCATAAGTCGAGAGGTCGTCCCTCCCCAGGACCCGCTCATCTGCGGCAAGGCGGGGAAACAGATAAGGCATGAGGTAAAAGGTCACGTCTGTCTCCTCCCCGTGTACCGTAACACGCTGCAGATCCCGCTCCAGCTCTCCGGCGATGTAGATCCTGTGCATGGCAAGCAGTCCTCTCACATGCGAAAGCCGGGCGCTCGAATCATGATTGCCCGGTATCACAAAGACATACTTGTCCCTTTTGGCCAATTCGGTGATAAGATGATCGAACAGCTTCATCGCCTCCACCGAAGGCACTTTGCGGTCGTAGATGTCTCCCGCAATCACGACGGCGTCCGGCTGGTGTTCGTCAACCGCCAGAAGAAACTGCTCCACCCAGAAAGGCTGGTCCTCTTCAATCAGGGGAATGTGATACAGCATCCTTCCAAGATGCAGATCCGCTATGTGAAAAAATTTCATGGCACCTCTTCCATAGATCCAATCTATATTCTGCTGATATTATGGTTTCTTTTACAGATTGAATCAACTGCTTTTTTCCATGACGCAGGGGGAACGGTTCTTTTTGCGGCATAAAATGATGCAAAAAGAACCGTCCCCCCTGCATCATCAAGCAGTTGTATTTTTCTCCACTTTCACGATTGACGAGCGCAAGATATAGTTGTACTATGGACAATGTACGTAATAGGGAGGAGTGCGAACCGTATGCTCATTCTCGGGCTTCAGAAGCTGACTCTCCTGGATTATCCGGGACTGGTCGCCTGCACCATTTTCACTGCCGGGTGCAATTTTCACTGTCCATTCTGCCACAACGCTTCACTGGTCATGGCCGGCAGTAAGCCCGGGGGAATTGACGAGAGCGAAGTCTTTCGTTTTCTGGAAATGCGCAGAAGCCTTCTGGACGGCGTGGTTCTCTCCGGCGGGGAGCCCCTGCTGCAGGACGATCTGGAGCGTGTTCTCAAAAAGATCCGTTCCATGGGCTTTCAAGTGAAGCTGGATACGAACGGATCCCGTCCGGACAAGCTGAAGTCGCTTGTTGAGAAAGGGCTCGTTGATTATGCCGCGATGGACATCAAGAACGCTCCGGAGCTCTATCCCGTGACAACAGGCACGGCGGGAGTCGATCTGGATGCGGTCCGCCGCAGTAAAGATTTCCTGATCAGCGGGAAGATTCCCTATGAGTTCCGCACTACGGCAGTAAAAGGACTTCATACGGAAGAGAGTCTCGTGGAGGCAGCGCGCTTCATTGAAGGAGCTAAGGCGTACTACCTGCAGCGCTACAGCGATCAGGGAGAGATCCTTCAGCCGGAAGGACTGTCTGCATTTTCCGATGAGGAGATGCACCGGATCTTAAGAGACGTACAGACCGTCATTCCCGAAGCAAAGCTCCGCGGAATGGAGAACGAATAGGATCTATCATTGAGGGAGAGGGGAGTATATGTACCAGGTGACAAAGCGCGACGGCAGCGTCGTGGAATTTGATATCGCAAAAATAGCGGCGGCCATCACAAAAGCCTTCGATGCAACCGAGACAAATTACAATGACAGTGTCATTGATTTTTTGTCTCTTAAAGTGACGTCTGAATTTCAGCCAAAGATCCATGAGAACCTGATCGCAGTTGAGGACGTGCAGGACAGCGTGGAAGCCGTGCTCTCTAAGGGCGGCTATGAGAGCGTTGCCAAGGCCTATATCCTTTACCGCAAGCAGAGGGAGAAGCTCCGCAACGCGCGAGGAACTCTGCTGGATTATAAGGACACTGTGGACAAATATCTGAAGATCAGTGACTGGCGCGTGAAGGAGAACTCCACGGTCACCTATTCCGTCGGCGGGCTGATCCTGTCCAATTCCGGTGCCATCACGGCCAATTACTGGCTCTCTGAAGTATATGACCAGGAGATCGGGGACGCGCACCGCAACTGCGATATGCACATCCACGACCTGAGCATGCTCACCGGGTACTGTGCCGGCTGGAGCCTTCGTCAGCTCATCATGGAAGGACTTGGCGGCATTCCCGGCAAGATCACCTCGGCGCCTGCGAAGCATCTGTCAACGCTCTGCAACCAGATGGTGAATTTTCTTGGGATCATGCAGAATGAGTGGGCAGGAGCCCAGGCCTTCTCCTCCTTCGACACCTATCTGGCTCCCTTTGTCCAGATCGATCATCTCAGTCATGAAGAAGTCAAGCAGTGCATCCAGTCCTTTGTGTACGGAGTCAATACGCCGTCCCGCTGGGGCACTCAGGCACCGTTCTCCAACATTACGCTTGACTGGGTCGTTCCGGAAGACCTCAGGCATTCGAAAGCCCTGGTCGGAGGTGAGGAGATGGACTTCACCTACGGGGACTGCCAGAAGGAGATGGATCTCATCAATAAAGCCTTTATTGAAGTCATGATCGAAGGCGACGCGAACGGCAGGGGATTCCAGTATCCGATCCCCACCTATTCGATCACCAGAGATTTTGACTGGTCTCCGACAGAGAACAACAGACTGCTCTTTGAGATGACCGCAAAGTATGGCACGCCTTATTTCTCCAACTATATCAATTCGGATATGCAGCCGAGCGACGTCCGCTCCATGTGCTGCCGTCTCCGTCTGGACCTGCGCGAGCTGCGCAAGAAATCCGGAGGATATTTCGGATCCGGTGAGAGCACGGGCTCTGTCGGTGTCGTGACCATCAATCTGCCGCGCATTGCCTATCTTGCCAAGGACGAAGCAGATTTCTACAAGCGCCTGGATCACATCATGGATATCGCTGCCCGCTCCCTGAAAGTAAAGCGGACGGTGATCTCGAAGCTTCTGGATGCCGGCCTGTATCCTTATACGAAGCGCTATCTCGGCCACCTGAATAACCATTTCTCAACCATAGGCCTGGTGGGAATGAACGAAGCGGGACTGAATGCGGGCTGGATCCGCGCAGATCTGACCGATCCGCGCTGCCAGACATTCGCGAAGCAGGTGCTTGACCACATGCGTGGGCGTCTGAGCGACTATCAGGAGCAATACGGCGATCTGTACAATCTGGAAGCCACACCTGCTGAATCCACTGCCTTCCGCCTGGCCAAGCACGATGTGGAGACCTATCCGGACATCATCACTGCCGCGGATGGAGACAGCGCACCCTATTACACCAACAGCTCCCATCTGCCGGTGGGATATACAGAAGATATCTTCTCCGCCCTGGATGTCCAGGATGACCTTCAGACAAGATATACGTCCGGCACCGTCTTCCACGCTTTTCTGGGCGAGAAGCTTCCGACCTGGGAAGCAGCAGCCCGGCTCGTGCGGAAGATTGCCGAGAATTACCGTCTGCCGTATTATACCATTTCCCCGACCTACTCCGTCTGTCCGGAGCACGGATACCTGGAGGGCGAGCAGTTCATCTGTCCGCACTGCGGAAAGCCCGCGGAAGTCTACAGCCGCATCACCGGTTACTACCGCCCTGTACAGAACTGGAACGCCGGCAAGACGGCTGAATATCGCGACCGAAAGGAATATGCCATTGCCCGCTCCCATCTGACCCATACGGGTCCGATTCAGGAGCACGCCGGGGGGGCCGGCAAGGCCGCATCCGAGGATACTCCTCTGCGTCCACAGAAGGCCCTGCTCATTACGACCAGGACATGTCCGAATTGCCGCATCGCAGCGCAATGTCTTGACAAATCCGGATTCGTCTATGAGAAGATCCTCGCCGAAGAGCACCTTGACGTAGCGGAGAAGTACAATGTCATGCAGGCTCCTACACTCGTTCTCCTGGACGGCGATCGGTATGAGAAGATCTCCGGTGCCGGTGCGATCCGGCAGTACGTGGCGGCCAGCGCATAAAATGATGCGGCAGGGACGGTTCTTATTGCGACATT